>NZ_JBIKBQ010000003.1:0-70409 GCF_058122085.1 Luteolibacter sp.
TCACCCCGCCGATGACCCGTGCAAAAATCCGCCGTGGCAGCTGGGGCGGTAGCGACCCGTCCGCCACTTCGGGCGAGTCGCTTGCCATCGACGGCCTCGCGCGCCAGAACCCGACCGTCGCCTTCGTCGCATCCGCCGGTAATGGCGGCAGCTCCACGGCGGTCTCCTCACCCGCCGCGGGGTATAACAACATCTCGGTGGGTTCGCTTGGCGGCAGCTCGTTCCTCACCCCGTCCGGCTTCTCTTCCGGCGGTAAGACGGATTTTTACAATCCGATGGACCAAGGCGGCACTCTCTACACCGGCGTGCGCGCCGCGGTGGACATCGCCGCCCCCGGCGAGCGCCTGCTCCTCGCCGCTTATCTGGGAGACAGCGGGACCATCGGCGCCAGCACGGCTCTCGCGGGATGGGTGCAAACACCCTCCCCCACCGATCGATATTTCACCAACATGGACGGCACCAGCTACTCCGCGCCCCTCGTCGCTGGCGGCATCGCCTTGCTCAAGGACGTGGCAAAAACCGATCCCTTCCTCAACCTCAACGCCACCCCGGTCGCCTTCGACACCCGCGTCATCAAGTCCGTGCTGATGGCCGGAGCCGACAAGACCGAGGGCTGGAACAACGGCCAGAACGCCTTCAACGTCACCACCCAGGCGCTCGACCTCACCACCGGAGCCGGAGCGATGAACCTCTCCACCGCGGCCACAGTCTATCTCTTCGGCACCCGCGACCTGGCCGAAAGTGTCGGCGGGGCCATCGACGCGGTCGGCTGGGATTCCGCCACCATCCCTCTGGGCTCCACCTTGGAATACGTCTTCGCCTCCCCGTTCACCACCGAGATGACCCTCAACGTCGCACTCAACTGATTCTCGGTGCGGGACTTCACCTCGACGACCGACACCGGCGCCGACCTCCACTCTCCGACTTGAACCTGCAAGTCTGGTAGCTCGACGACCAGGGGCACTTCGCCACCAAGATCGGCGAGTCGATGAGTCTCTATAACAACACCGAGTTTCTGCGCTTCGATGCCATCGACGCCGGCCGCTACGGTCTCAAGGTCAGCTTCCCCGGCATGATCTACGACACCACTGGCAGCGTGAGCAGCGAAGCCTTCGGTCTCGCCTGGAACGCCATCGCGATCCCGGAGCCGGGCGTGATGGCGCTTTCATGGGGAGCACTCGCCCTCTGCCTGCGGCGGCGGCGCGTCTTGTGAGCTGGGAAAAAGACGAGATTAGAAACTCAGACTCAAGCAACCGTCTTGCACGACGCGCGGCGGCGCAGAAGCAGACCGCCGACGATCAGCCCTGCCATCGGCAGTTGCCCGCCGTGCTCCGCGCCGCGGAGACGGCGGACGTCTGACCGGCGAGGATCGACTCGTTGGCCGTGGTGTTGAAAGCGGCACCGAGCGGGGTGATTTCAGTGCGTGTTTGCCAGAATCACCAAATTGCGTTGGCCACTTGAATGCGCCCTACAAAATTTTATTGGTGCAAGTCACGGAAACACCAGGGGTAAGAATTAATTTGCCTCAGGCAGACTCTCACACCGGATGTCCCTGAAAAAACCGCCAGAGCCAATCCCGAGCCCCTCGCGGATGCATGAGACCAGCGACTCTTCGATCGATTCGGCAAACGCAGCGCCTTCATCTGTTAAATTCATGAAGATCGAGCGGCGGTCGCCCGGGACCACTGAACGAAAAGTGAAACCTATCTCATCGAGCGAGTCGGCGACCTTGGTGATTCCGGCACAGGTAAGACCCATCCTGGCCGCCAGAGCATTCAGCTTTATACGCCGGTTCTCCAAGGGATACAGGATCATCAGCAGATGAAGGCTGCTGAGATTCAATTTTGACGCCCGCAGATGGCAAAGAACGAGATCCATCGTCCCAAACAAGCAACTGGCCGTGTCCAAGGTATGACTGCTCAAGGCCACCGGCTTTTCCCTATACGCCGACGCAGGCTCACTGACCACCACGCCCCCTTCACTTTCGTAATCGATTAATTTCATATCCTTGTGACACTTAAGATATGCTGATTTACCAACGGATGTCCAGTTTTCATTTCGGAAACCCTCCCTTGAAATGCAAAATTTGCATTTCAAGGAGTCACAAAGCACCATAAAGTAATGCCAGCGAATCGCGGCCCCCCCCGCCCATTCCAATAGAATTCGCGGATTTTACAGCTAGATTCGAAATCGTAATCATGCACCATCGCCCCATGTCGCCCTCTTCATGCATTCAGGACCTAACCCAACCCATGCCCGAACATGAGCTTGCCATGATGGCAAGAACCGCGTGGAGAAACAGCGCGCGCTGCATCGGCCGTCTGTTCTGGAAGAAACTTGAGGTGATAGACGCGCGAACGACCGCAAATCCCGATGACATCTTCGACGCCTGCGTCGCACACCTTCGCCTTGCAACCAACGGCGGAAAAGTCCGTTCCGCAATCACCGTATTCCCACCTGCCCAGGAAGGGGAGCCGGGCATCCGGATTTGGAACCGACAACTCGTCCGATACGCGGGCTACCGCGAAAGCAACGGCACGATCACGGGTGATCCCGAACAATTGGAATTCACCCTCAAAGTGATTGCGATGGGTTGGCGCCCGCCCCGGGAGCGCAGCCATTTCGACCTGCTACCTCTGGTGATCGACGTCCCCGGTGACACCTGCCGATTTTATCCACTTCCTCGCGACTCCGTGATGGAAGTGCCGATCTCCCACCCCGACCTCTCATGGTTCGCGGCATTGGGACTCAAGTGGCATGCCGTGCCGGTCATTTCCGACATGGCGCTCATCGGAGGAGGCTGGCGCTTCACCGCAGCTCCTTTTAGCGGCCATTACATGGCTACCGAGATCGCCTCAAGGAACTTAGGGGATGAGAACCGCTACAACCAACTGCCAGGCATCGCCAAAGGCATGGGACTCGACCTGCGCTCACCCCGGAACTTGTGGAAAGACAGAGCACTCGTGGAACTCAACACCGCCGTGCTGCACTCCTTCCATGAAGCAGGCGTTACCATCGTCGACCACCACACGGCGTCCTCCCAATTCATGCGACACATCAAGATCGAAGAAAAATCCGGACGGACCGTGCCCGGCGACTGGTCTTGGCTGGTGCCCCCGATGTCCGGTTCGGCGTGTCCGGTATTCCACCGCTATTACGATGAAGTCGCTCTGGAACCAAGCTTCGTCAGCCAACCGCCTTGGTAAATACGCCTCGTGGATGATATGAGGTTTCCCCGAGTCGATGAGGCCCGACCCTCTCACCTTTGAACCAGACTTCATATCTTCCTGACGACCATTTCAGCCTACAAGGATTGACCGATGCGCGATTGCCGCGTAAACGCCCGTCCGTGTATCTTCTTAATGGCGACTGCCTGCAGACCCTTCCAACACTTCCGGCGTCCTCCTTCGACCTCGTCGTCACCTCCCCGCCGTATAATCTCGGCATCGCCTACAAGAGTTTCAAGGACACCGCGCCGCGCGAGGAGTTCCTCGGCTGGTGCCGGCAATGGGCCGCCGAGGTGAAGCGGGTGATGGCGGATGACGCGTCGTTCTTCCTCAACGTCGGCGCGGCCCCGGCGAATCCTCTGCTGCCCCACCAGCTGATCCTCGCGCTAACGGACGGGGCGGATCCGCTCTTCACCCTCCAGAACACCTTCCACTGGGTGAAATCCATCACCATCGAGACCCGCGCCAACGACCAGATCAGCGCCGGGCATTTCAAGCCGATCAACTCGAAGCGCTTCGTCAACGACTGCCACGAGTATGTCTTCCACCTGACGAAAACCGGCGGCGTCGAGCTCGACCGCCGCGCCGCCGGGGTGCCTTACGTTTACAAATCCAACATCGCCCGCTGGGGCCACACCGGCGGCGAGGACCTGCGCTGCCGGGGAAACACCTGGTTTATCCCCTACGAGACCATCCAGTCGCGCGACAAGGACCGCCCCCACCCCGCGACTTTTCCGGTCGCTCTCGTCGAGCAATGCATCCGCATCCACGGCAAGGGCCCTGCGACCCGCCTGCTCGATCCGTTTCTCGGCATCGGCACCTCGGCCATCGCCGCGCATCGTCAGGGTTTGGCAAACTTCACCGGCATCGAGCTGGACCCGCACTACCTCGAAACCGCCCGCGAGCGGATCAAGGAGGAAACCACCCGGATTTCCGACGAACTGCCATTCGGCAACTGACCACCGCCATGCGCCGCCCCTATCGGATTCTTTTCGTCTGCCTCGGCAACATCTGCCGCTCGCCGGCGGCCGAGATCATCTTCCGCAAGCAAGTGGCTGACCGCGGGCGCGCGGAGGAGTTTGAAATCGATTCCGCGGGCACCATCGGGCACCACGCCGGATCGCCGCCGGACTCGCGGATGTCCGAGTCGCTCGGCAGGCACGGGTTCACCGTCGAAGGCCGTGCCAGACAAATCCAAAGCGCGGATCTGGAGGATTTCGACCTGATCGTGACGATGGACGAGACGAATCTATCCGACGTCCGGCGGCTCGAAGCGGGCGGGAACCCGCACGCGAAAATCGAGCCCTTCGTGAGTTTCTGCCGCCGCCACGACGACCTCCGCGTGCCGGATCCCTACTACGGCGGCCAGCGCGGGTTCGACCACGTCATCGAGCTTTTGAAAGACGGCTGCGAGGGGATTATGGAGTCGCTGCCACCGCGATAAACTCATTTCAAAATCTGATCCGGCAGCTCGTTCCGGTCATCCGCTTCGCGCGGCCAGTGAACGGCTAGGGTGTCTCCCAGGCGGCGGAGTCCTTCGCGCAGCGCTTCAAGCGGGCCGGCGTCGTGCATCTGCCGGACCATCGCGGCGACCGCGTCCTTCCAGTAACCGGGAGGTACCACCACGTTGACGCCGCTGTCGCCGACAATCACGATTTTCCGGGTGCGCGGCATCATCACGATGAGCACCGCGTTGCGCTGGCGGGTGTCGCGCATGCCGACTTCCTCGAATTTCCGCCAGGCGTAGCGCTCGTGGTTCCAGAGGAGCTTGTAGCTAACGCAAACCCGGATCTCCGCGCTGGTGCGCGCTTCCTGCTCGCGGATCGCCTCGACCAGCGAGGCCTCTTCTTCGTTTGTCAGAAAGGATTTCATCTTGTTGTCTTGTTTCACCAGCCGCCGCTGGCACCCCCGCCGCCGCTTCTGCCGCCACCGCCGGAAAACCCGCCACCCGAGCTGCCGCCTCCGCCGGACCAGCCACCCCCGCTCCAACCGCCGCCGCTGCGCATCGATCCGGTCTCGCTGTAAACGACGTCGGACAAGCGGCGGAATTTGATCGTTAGAATAACGAGGACGATGAGAATGAAGAGAATCAAACCCGGACCGGGATGCTCCTCGGCACGGTCAAGCTGCGTGCCGCCTGTGCCTTGGTATTCGCCCTTGGCGGCGGCGATCATCGCATCGACCCCGGCGTTGATGGCGGCCTCGCGGTTTCCCTGGCGGAGTTGCGGCGCGACGACGTCCTCGATGATCTGCTTGCAGCGCGCGTCCGGCAGCACGCCTTCCAGTCCGTAGCCGGTGTGGATCCGCATCTTGCGGTCGGCGGCGAAGACCAGGAAAATCGCGCCGTTGTCCTTGCCCTTCTGGCCGGGTTTCCATGTCTGATAGAGCCGCTGGCTGAAATCGAACAGCTCCTCGCCCTCGGGAATTTGCGGGAAAATCGCGACCACGATCTGCGACGAGGTTTCGCCCTCGAAGGCCTGCAGTTTCGCGTCCAGCGACTGGAACGCGGCAGGACCCAGCCAGCGCGCGTCGTCGAGGATGTAATGCGGCGTCGGACTGGCGGGCAGCGGAGCGGCCGCGCGGGCATCCGGGACGAGGCCGCAAAGCCAGGCCAGCAGGACCGCGGAACAGGCGAGCAGTCGTCTCATCGGCCGTTGCCGAAGTCGAATTTCACCTCGGGCGCCTTCTCGGCTCCGGCGTCGGATTGAAAATAGGGCTTCGGGTGGAAGCCGAACATTCCGGCGAAAATCAAGGTCGGGAACCGGCGGATGCTGGTGTTGTATCCCATCACCACCTCGTTGAAACGGCCGCGCTCGACGGCGATGCGGTTCTCGGTGCCTTCCATCTGCGCCTGCAAGTCACGGAATCCGGCGCTCGCCTTCAGGTCCGGATAGTTCTCCGCCACCACCAGCAAGCGGCTCAAGGCGCTGCTGAACTGCCCCTGCGCTTCCTGGAATTTCTGCAGCGTGGCGGCATCGACCGGAGCCTTGCTCGGGTCGATGGTCACCCGTCCGACCGAGGCGCGGGCGTTGACCACGCTCTCGAGCGTGGATTTCTCGAAATTGGCGGAACCCTCGACGGTCTTGACCAGATTCGGCACCAAGTCCGCGCGCCGCTGATACTGGTTGAGGACCTGCGCCCAGGCGGCATCGACGCCCTGCTGCTTTCCGACAAGTCCGTTATAAGTGCCGACAGCCGACAGGCCGAGGACAACGACCAGCCCGACGATGGCGATGAGAACGATAGAGATTTTGCTCATGGGTCATTTTCTAGACGGCCGGGCAGACGGCGTCGAACAAAAAGCCCGAAGCGGTGATCCGCTCCGGGCATAACACAACAACCGAACAAAAAGATCAGAATTTCCAGACCAGATCGACGGTGACGCGGCTTTCCATCAAGCTGTTATCCTCGTTGGTCAGCGGGATTTCATAGGCGGCGCCGACATCGACGGAATCGGAGAGACGCGAACGGAAACCGATGGCGGCCGAGACGAAGTCGCGGTTTTCATCCGAGTTCGATGCTCCCAGATTGAAGAAATCCCCGCCTTCGAAGGTGAGGACGGCAGGCACCGCGCCGCCGGCTTGGCTCGGATAGTTGCCAGCGCCGTTCCCCGAATCGAGGACGTGGAACCAGTTCACTTCGACGAGCGGAATGAACCATTTGCAAAGCTCATAGCTGACATGCGCGCTGAGCCAGCCCTCGGTGGACTGCTCGCCGGAGAATGGGATTTGAAATCCGAGGCCACCGGCGAACTGCCAGTTATCGACGAGTTTGAGTCCGGAAACCATCAGGTTCACGGCGCCGTCGCCCTCGCCTTGGAAGACGTCGCTGTTTCCGATGGGAAGCTCGAAGGACATCGTGCCGCTCAAAGCGGTTTGCGCGACCGGATCGAGGATGAACGCGTATTTCAGACCCGCGCCGAGGTTGGCGAAGCCGCTTTCCTCGCTGAGGGTGTCGTCCGGATTCATGTCCACGTAACCGTCCTTGGAGGCGACGATCGAGAGGCGGTCGTTGAGAGCGTATTCGAATTGGACCGCGTAAACCTCAACGTCCCCGCCGACTGGCAGTTTTCCGAGAGTGCTGCTGACATGATCCGGCAGGCTGTGATAGACGAAGATCGGATGGAGGTTGGTGGTGGGCAGCGCGAGGTCGAAAAGCGTCGGGTTGCTGATCGGGCGGCGGGCTTGGCCGAAGCCGTCGCTGGCGGGTGCGACGGCAGCCGGGGAGCCGGCGAAGACGAACGAGCTAAGCAGGCCGAATGCGCCGAGCGAGGTGATGGATTGTTTCATGATGGTGTTTCTGGTTCAGGTGACGGGAGGACTATCGGCTGATGAAGGAGGTGGAACTACCCGCCAAGCGCCTTGCACTCCGCATATCCTGCCCTGCCGGCTGAAGCAAAATATCGGGAGATTTCCTTTTGGCGGTTCCGCCGGTTTCCCCCATGCTGCGGGCCGATGAACCGCTCCGGAAAGATCCACGCGCTGCTGTCCACCGCCCGGGTGGCGAACATCCCTAGCGTGGTGGGCAACGTCTGGCTGGGCGTGGCGATTGCCGGCTATCTGGGAGGCTGGTGTTCGTTTTCACATCCTTGGTCCGCCGCTGCCCGTCTGGCGCTGGCCGGGGTATTGCTCTACGTGTCGGGAAATTTCCTCAACGACTGGATGGACCGGGCGTGGGACTTGAAAAGCCGCCCGGAGCGGGCACTGCCGCGCGGCTTGTTTCCGCCGGGCCTCTATCTGGGCGTGGCGGCGGTTTGCGCCGCGGGCGGGATCTTTCTCAGCGCCGTGACGAGTCCGGCGAGCGCGGCCGTGGCGGTGGTGATCCTCTGTATGGTCGTGATTTACACCTACTGGCATAAACGCAGCCCTTGGGCGGTCGTCGCGATGGGCTTGTGCCGCGCGCTGTTGCCGGTGATGGGCGCCGTCGGATTTTCCACGGTCTTCCCGGGGCAGGGTGACTGGCTCAGCCTGCGATTGCCGACGGGACAGCTGTTTGAAATCCTAGCGGACTCCGCGTTTTTTCCGCCCTATTCGGGAATGATCGGTGCCTGCGCGCTGGGCTTGTTTTGTCACATCGCGGGTCTTTCCCTGAGCGCCAGATACGAGGCGTTGCCAAATCCACCCGCCAGCATTTCCAATCTCGCGCGAATCCTTTTCGTCACCGCGGCCACCGCCGTTTCTTACGCGGTCTATCAATGGCGCGTCGGTTCCGTGCTCTTCATGCTTGCGGGCCTTTTCCCCTACTGCCTGTGGACAGTCCTCAGCCTGAGCGTCTGGAGAAAACCGGTGTCCCGGCACGTTTCCAGACTGCTTGCCGGAATACCGCTCATCGACTGGATGGCGCTGTTGCCTCTCAGCCTCCCCTCTCTGGCCATGACGGGGACGCTGCCTTTCACGGCCGCCTGCCTGTTCGTCCCTCCCCTCGCCTTCGTTTCCGCGCTGCTGCTCCAGAGACTCGCGCCGGCGACTTGATCAAGCTTGCCCGCGTTTTCATCCCGCGTATCAATTCCGCCGCATGAGCATCGCAGACA
The DNA here is from genome assembly GCF_058122085.1 of Luteolibacter sp. Lineage (NCBI taxonomy): Bacteria > Pseudomonadati > Verrucomicrobiota > Verrucomicrobiia > Verrucomicrobiales > Verrucomicrobiaceae > Luteolibacter > Luteolibacter sp. The sequence continues at coordinate 8,758 of NZ_JBIKBQ010000003.1, forward strand.
AGCAGGAGAACCTTTTGGAGGAGCTCGCCCTTTTTCAGGATTGGACGGAGCGTTATGAATACGTCATCAGCCTCGGGAAAAAGCTCGCGCCGATGGCCGAGGCCGCGAAGACGCCCGCGCACCTGATCAAGGGCTGCCAGTCGCAGGTCTGGATCGACGCCGCGTTCGAGGGCGGAAAAGTCCGTTTCTCGGCGGATTCGGATTCGCTCATCACCAAGGGCATGATCGCGCTGTTCGTCCGGGTGCTCGGCGACGAGACGCCGGACGACATCCTCACCGCAGACATGGGCTTCATCGACCGCACCGGTTTGAAAGAACATCTCGCGCCGACCCGCGCCAATGCCTTGACTCTGATGGCGAACCAGATGAAACAACGCGCTCTGGAATTCGCCTCATTATGATCATCGCCTCCCTTCTTGAATTCAACTGGCTCGCCGATCCCCAAGCCTGGGGCGCGCTGCTGACACTGACCTTGTTGGAAATCGTCCTCGGCATCGACAACATCGTCTTCATTTCCATCCTCGTGGACCGCCTGCCCGAAGAGCAGCGGGCAAAGGGCCGCTTGATCGGCCTGAGCCTGGCGATGGGCGCGCGAATGGTCCTGCTGCTTTCGATCACCTGGATCATGAGCCTGCAAACCGCGATTTTCGAAATCCCCGTCCACCCGACGCTGTGGGACATGATGCCGAAAGCCGCCGAGCACGGCGGCATGCTCGGGTTCTCGTGGAAGGACCTAATCCTGCTAGGCGGCGGGTTTTTCCTCATCTGGAAGTCCACCAAGGAAATCCACCACAACCTGGAAGGTCACCAGGAAGAGACCATGACCAGCAAGGCGAAAGCCAGCTTCGGCGCGGTGCTGGTGCAGATCGCGATGATCGACATCATCTTCTCGCTCGACTCGGTGATCACCGCCGTGGGCATGGTCAACGACCCGACACGCGTCTCGCTGATGATGGTGGCTGTGATGATTTCCATCGGCGTGATGATGCTGGCGTCCGGCGCGATCAGCAGTTTCGTCTCGCGTCACCCGTCGGTAAAAATGCTCGCGCTGTCGTTCCTGATTCTCATCGGCACGGCGTTGATGGCGGAGGCGATGCACTTCCACATTCCGAAAGGCTACATCTATTTCTCGATGGCGTTCTCGCTGCTCGTCGAGCTGCTCAACCTCAAGCTGCGCGGGAAATCGCAACCGCCGTCCGCGGCGGAGATTTGAGGAGATCAGATGTCCCAGCCCTATCTGTCTCTCGAAGCCGAGCTGCACGACGCCTTCTGGGAAGCCGAGGACGACGGCTCCGAGGTGGCGTTGATGGCGACGTTTCTCGAAAAACATCCGGGTCCGGCGCTTGAGATCGGCTCGGGCTCGGGGCGGCTGATGTTCCCGCTGGTCCAAATGGGGCTGGACGTGGAAGGCCTCGAACTCTCGCGCGACATGCTGGAGCAGGGAAATACCCGAGCCCGGAAATTAGCAATCCAGCCGGTGGTCCACGAGGGCGACATGTCGGTCTGGGACGACGGCCGGAAATTCTCCTCCCTGCTGGCCCCGGCGTTCACCCTGCAACTCGCAAGCGATCCCGCAGCGACGCTCCGCCACTGGCACGGCCTCCTCGAAAACCACGGCGGACTCTACCTCACGGTTTTCATGCCCTACGCCGAGCTGCTGGGCGACCTCCCGGAAAACCAATGGTATGAGGACCACCGCGTCACCTTGCCGGACGGCCGGGAGGGACTGCTGGAAACCCGCCACCGTCTGGACCGCCGCCGCCAACTCGTCGAGCGCGAGCACCGCTATTCCCTCACCGGAAATCCTCCCCAGACCCACCGTTCCCGCCAAACCATCCGCTGGATCGAGCACCCGGAACTGATCGCGCTACTGGCGGATTGTGGATTCCGGGTGGACCGGTTTTTCCTCGATTTCGACCCCGAGCGGCAGGTCGCGGACCCGGAGGTCGTCGATTTCGACGGGATTCTGACCTATCACGCCACCCGGCTGGATTCGAAAGTCTAATTTCATGAAACATTTCCAAATCACGATTCTTGACGGGCGGGCTATCCCCACCCTATGACCCTGTTGTGCTAAGGAAACTTATTCTGCTCGCGACGTTTGCAACTTTGACCTCCTCCGCTTTGTGCCAGACTTGGGAACGCGAGGATGTCGGATTCGAAAGTATCCAAAGTCGCGCTCGGGACCTCGCCAACAAGCCCTACGTCGCTCCCAGCCTCGACAGCCTGCCGGCTTGGATGAACGAGCTGACCTACGATCAATACCGCGACATCCGCTTCAACCCGAACCAAGCCCTGTGGGCCGCGGAGAAACTGCCGTTCCGCGCGATGTTCTTCCATCCCGGCTACTTGTATCGCGAGCCGGTGACGCTTAACGAGTTCACCAGCAGCCACCAACAGAAGATCCGTCTGGCCGAGGCGTTTTTCAATTACGGCCCACTCATCAACAAGCACGGCGACCTGCCCGCCGAGGGCGGCTTCGCCGGATTCCGCCTGCACGCGCCGCTGAACAACCCGGACATTTTCGACGAACTCATCGCGTTCCAAGGAGCGAGCTACTGGCGGGCGCTCGGCAAAAACCAACGCTACGGCATCTCCTCGCGCGGCATCGCCGTGAATACAGGAGCCGACGGCGTCGCCGAGGAGTTTCCGAATTTCAGGGAATTCTGGCTGCGCAAACCCGATGAAAACAGCACCCAGGCCACGGTTTACGCACTGCTGGACGGCCCGTCCTACTCGGGTGCCTATCAATTCAAGATCGCGCCGGGCAACAAGACGCTCGTTGACGTCAAAGCCGTTCTTTTCGCCCGCAAAGCAGTGCAGCGCCTCGGCATCGCCCCGATGTCGAGCATGTTCTGGTTCGGCGAAAACTCGCGCCGCCGCTTCGACGACTTCCGCCCGGAAGTCCATGACTCCGACGGCCTCGCCATCCGCACCGGCACCGGCGAGCGGCTGTGGCGCCCGATCTCCAACGACACCGGCAAGCTCGAGTTCAGCTTCTTCGACATGGAAAAATGCGACGGTTTCGGCCTCCTGCAGCGCGACCGCCGTTTCTCCGCCTACGAGGACGGCGAGGCGGACTATCAGCTCCGGCCCTCGCTCTGGATCGAGCCGACCTCCGACTGGGGTCCGGGCCGCGTGATGTTGATGGAAATCCCCACCACCAACGAACTATCCGACAACACCGTGGCGATGTGGGAACCGGCACGGACACCTCAACCCGGCGACCGCATCGAGTTCGCCTACCGCCAGCATTGGACCATGGACGAAGACCCGTCGATGGCCGACGGCCACGTCGTGGCCACCCGCACGGGCGTGCATGACTGGCAGCCCGAGCAACGCACCATGGTCGTCGAATTCTCCGGCAACGCCCTCAACCAGCAAGGCGAAATCCCGCTCACCCCGCTCGTCCAGGCCACTGGGGCCGGCGCGGAAAAAGTCAAAATCCAAGGCATCACGATCCAGCCCATCCCGAACGCCCGCTGGCGCGTCGCCTTCCAAATCGCGCCTGCCGCCGAAGGCGGAAAGCTCGCTGACATCGGCCCGGTCGAACTTCGTTGCTGCCTCAAACGCGGAGAAAATTTCCTCACCGAAACATGGGTCCATCGCATCACTCCTTGAACACCTTGCGCCCGCTCAGCGAGGGCGAGCTCAATGAGTGGGAAGAGGCCTACGCCGCCGTCGAGGCCTACCTGCAAGCACTGCGCCTGAGAAACCGCCTGCTCGTCGCCGAACTGGTCCGCGGAATTCTCTGGCGCGCCTCCGCCCGGCGGTCCAACGAACCGGAAAAACCCGCCCGCCTGCTGGCGATGGAGGAAGCCTTGAGCGAAGTCGCCAACTGGACGCAGGACGTGCTCGATGTGCCGTTGGAAAACCGCCGCCTCGCCGCCCGCGGCCGCCTCGCGCTGCTGCTCGCCGGCATGCCGGACCAGTGGCAAGGCGTTTTCCTAACGCCCGCGCCGTGGCCCGCCGAGTTCGTCGAGGCGATGAAAAAGTCCTACCTCGCCGCCGGCCCGCGCTTCGCCCAGCTGACCATGGTCCCCCGCCCTCTTGAATTCAACGTCATCGGCAGCGGTGCCGCCCAATGGTGGGAAACGATGGACCGCAAGCCGATCGTCCGGATCATGTTTGTCGGCCTGCTCCTGCTGCTGATCGTCGTCACCGTGTGGTTCACCCTTTTGGACTGATGGAAAACACCGAGCTAACCACCCGCGATTCCGCCAAGCCGTTTTTCGGCCGTTTCCGGACGGTCCTGCGACGCACGGTTTTCTTCGGCAGCGTGCTCGTCGTCAACATCCTCGCCACCCTCTGGCTGACGGACCTGTTTTATCGGATGCAGTTTCAAAAGGCCCACTTCCCCCTGCTGGCCATTTTCGTGGTCCTCAACGGCCTGCTCGTCCTCGGCTCGTTCCACGCGATTTTCGGCGCGTTCGACATGCTGCTAGGCCGCAAGCGCTCGGTCAGGATCAGCAAGCTCGCCGAGGGGAAAACCGGCCCGCTCGCCAAGCGCCACGCGGTGGTCATCCCGGTTTACAACGAGGACAGCGTCCGCGTCTGCGCCCGCATCGAGGCCATCTATCGGTCCATCGAGGCCGCCGGAAACCTGGAGTCGTTCGATTTCTTCATCCTCAGCGACACCCGCGACCTCGACCTCTGGGTGATGGAGGAAACCTCGTGGACCAACCTTTGCCGGCGTCTCGACGCGTTCGGCCGCATCTATTACCGCCGCCGCAAGACCAACGAGAACCGCAAGGCCGGCAACATCGGCGACTTCGTCCGCACCTGGGGCGGCGACTACGAAGCGATGCTCGTGCTCGACGCGGACAGCCTGATGGACGGCGCCGACATCGTCACGATGACCCGCATCATGGAGGCCTATCCGCGGCTCGGGATTCTCCAGACCGCACCGAAACTGATCCGCGGCTCCTCGATTTTCACCCGCCTCCAACAGTTCGCGATGCGGCTTTACGGCCCGCTCTTCATCCGCGGGCTCAACTTCTGGCAGCTCAGCGGCGGCAGCTACTGGGGGCACAACGCGCTCATCCGCGTAAAGCCGTTTTCCGAATTCTGCGAGCTCCCCGCCCTGCCCGGCCGCGAGCCCTTCGGCGGGCGCATCCTCAGCCACGACTTCGTCGAGGCCGCGCTGATGGTCAGCCAAGGCTGGGAAGTCTGGCTCGCCTGGGACATCGAGGGCACCTACGAGGAAGCCCCTCCCACGCTGGTGGACCACCTCATCCGCGACCGCCGCTGGTGTCAGGGAAACCTCCAGCACATGTGGCTCATCTTCGCCCGCAAGCTGCCGTTTTCCGTCAGAATGCACCTCTTCATGGGCATCATGGCCTACCTCGGCAGCCCGCTGTGGTTTCTGTTTCTCGCCCTCGGCACCTGGATCGCCTGGGACCGCTATTCCAGCGAACTCAGCCAGCTTCCCTTCGAAAGCTACGCCGCCCGCTGGTTCCACATCGACGGGATCCAACAGAGCATCATCCTCACCGCCGTCATTTTCGCGCTGTTGTTCCTGCCGAAAATCCTCGCGGTCACCGCCGCGATCCTAACGCCAAGCATCCGCCGCTCCTTCGGCGGCACCTTCCGGATCATGATCGGAGCAACCATGGAAACCATCGTCTCCATGCTGCTCGCGCCCTGCATCATGCTCGCCCACTCGCTGATGGTCCTGAGCATCATCCTCGGCCGCGCGGTCGGCTGGGGAAATCAAAACCGCGAAACCGACGGCACCGCGTGGGGCGACGCGTTCCGCTTCCATGCGCCGCAGACGATTCTCGGGCTGGCCTGGACCGCCGTCGCCATCAACATCGGCTACCATTCGAAAAACCCCGGCGACTTCACTTCCAAATACGCCTTCGCCCTCTGGATGACCCCGATTTTGCTCGGGTTGCTGCTCTCGGCCCCCGTCTCCGTCTGGACCAGCCGCTCCCGCTACGGCCGCGCCCTGCTGAAACGGAAAATCCTCGCCACTCCCGAAGAGCTCAATCCGCCCTCCGTCATCCGCCTAGCCGACAACGCCACCGCCGCCGTCGATCCCGCGCTCGACGCGTCCACCGATGCCCGCCGCGGCGTCGTCGCCGCAGTCGTCGATCCTTATGTCAACGGCGTCCACGTCTCCCTGCTGGAGCATTCCGACCTGACGGCTGCTGAAGAAGCGCTGGCCGCCCGCTGCCTCGGCGAGGGCCCCGCCAGCCTGACCAAAGCCGAACTTTCCGAATTGCTTTACGCCGCCCCCGCGATGCTCATGATGCACCGCGCCGTCTGGCTGCGTCCGGCGGAAGGAATCCATGTCACTTGGACACATGCCGTGGAAAGCTATCGCCGCCGTCTCGACCAATCGCCCGCCGCCTAGGCGACCCCAATCTCCAAATGCCCATGCTCCAGATCAATCCAAACCTCAGCGATCTTGTAAATGACGCCGCTGCCGGACTCGCCAGCCGGCTCCAAGCCAAGGTCACCATCACCGCCGCCGCGCCCGGACGCGTCAACCTCATCGGCGAGCACATCGACTATTGCGACGGCTTCGTCATGCCCTTCGCGATCGACCGCTACATCGTCATCGCCGGCTGCGCCAACGGCACCTCGCAAGCCCGCATCACCTCTGCGATCAGCGAGGAAGTCGTCACCCTCGACCTCACCCAGCCGCAGCAAATCAGCGAGCCGAAGTGGGCGAACTACCTGCGCGGCGTGATCCGCGGCTTCCAGGACCGCGGCCACCACATCCCCGGATTCGACGCCTACATCCTCTCCTCCATTCCCGGCGGCGCGGGCTTGTCGTCCTCCGCCGCACTCGAATGTGCGACCGCCACTTTCCTCGAAGGTCTGCTGGACACCGTCCTCGACACCAAGGAAAAAGCCCTGCTCTGCCAGAAAGCCGAGCACGACTTCGCCCACGTCCCCTGCGGCATCATGGACCAGTTCGCCTCCGCCTTCGGCAAGCCCAACCGCCTCGTCCTCATCGACTGCCAGACCGGCGAACCCGAACTCGTCCCCTTCGAAAATCCCGACCTCACCGTCCTGATCTCGAACACGATGGTCCACCACGAGCTTTCCGACGGAGGCTACGCCGCCCGCCGCAAGCACACCGAAGACGGCCTCGCCATTCTCGGCAAGGCCTCCTGGCGCGACGTCACCGCGGCCAACGTGCAGGCCAACTGGGAAAAGCTCGGTGACCCGGTTAACCGCCGCGCCCGCCACGTCGTCGGGGAAATTTCCCGCACCATCGCCGCCGCCGCCGCGCTTGCGAGAAACGATTTCGAAACGCTCGGCCCGCTGATGGCCGCCAGCCACGACTCGCTGCGCGACGACTTCGAAGTCTCCTGCAAGGAGCTCGACATCATGGTCGAGATCGCCCGCAAGATCGGTCGCAACGGCGGCGTCATCGGCACCCGCATGACCGGCGGCGGCTTCGGCGGCTCCACCGTCACCCTCTGCGAGTCCCGCAAAGCCTCGGAAATCGCCGCCACACTCGGCGCGGAATACGAAAAGGCCACCGGCATCAAGCCCCAGATCTTCGCCTCGCGGCCGTCGCAAGGCGCGCACCTGGTCGGGTGATTCATGCATCCGCGCCTCCGGAGCGGCGGAACGCGTCCGCCAATGCCCATGGAGAGCCAATGAGGCGAGCGAAGCGCTTTGCATGGTCATCTCATGGACAGGGCGATCATGCATCGCCCCTCCTTGTTCCTCACGGTTTCACAATCTCCACCGTGTAGAACTTCTTCGTCTCGCTGGCGCTCGTGTCGGTGACGGTGCGCTGGCTGCCGTTGTCGCTGCTCGTGCTGCCGGCGAGCGTAGTCCATGAGGCGGCGGCGAGATCGGGGCTGGTTTTCACGGTGTAACTGCGGCCGGCGACGACGGGATCAAACACAACCCGTTTCTGCGTCGCCTGGCCGGGGACCGGGGAGATGGTGATGAGGAAACGCGAGAGCGGATCGGTCGGGACCAGCCCGGCGATTTCCTCAAAGGCGTTGTTCTGGCCGTCGCCATCGGGATCGAGGTTCGGGGCGGCGAGCGGGTTATCCAAACCGAAGTGGCCGAACTGCCAGTCGTCGGCGAGATTGTCTCCGGCGTAGCTGCCGAAGTTGTCCGGGATGCTGTCGAGCACGGTCAGGCCGAGAGTGGCGGTTTCGTTCACCCTCGTCGGCGCGGCGGCGAGTTGCAGGGCGGTCACTTCGGTGAGCTGGCCGAGGTAGCCGTTCTTCGCGGTCTCCGCAGGTGTGGCGACGGTGGAAATGCCGACCACTCCGCCCACGCTGCCGTCATGGGTGTAACTGGCGCTCGTGGCACGCTTGCCTCCGGCGTCGGTGGTGTCAGTGGGGATGCTGTAGTTCGTCGAGCTGCGCGGGCCGGCGTGGGCGGCGGCGGTGAGCAGGGTGAGGAACAAGGCGGGCAGGAGACGGGGTGTTGGTTTCATGGCAGCGGAGTGACGGGTTGTGGAATGAGGGACGGTGATGCAATCTTCGGAAGACGGGGCTGGGCTGGCGTTGACGGGTGGATGTTTGCGGGTTAGCGTCCGCCATGAGTGTGACTCTCGACATTCCAGATGATGTGCTGGCGGCGCTTCCCATCCCGGAGCAGGAGCGCAAGGGCTACCTGTTGCTTGAAATCGCGTGCGGCCTGTATACACGGGACGTGTTGAGCCTGGGCAAGGCGGCGGAACTGGCCGGAATGCCGAAGATCGCCTTCGGTCAGGAGATCGGGCGTCGCGGCATCGCACGCCACTATACGGATACCGAGCTGCAGGCCGATCTCGCTTATGCTCGTGGTCAGTGACACCTCGCCTTTGTCAAATCTGGCGATCATCGGCAGGCTGGCGCTCCTGCGTGAGCAATTTGCCGAAGTCTGGATGCCGCCCGCCGTGGCGCGCGAACTGACCGCTTTGGATGTTCCCTCAGCCCAAGCGGCGCTCTCGGAAGCCGTGCGGACCGGATGGTTGAAGGAAATGCCCCTGCCGGTGTCCGCCCCTTTCCCTGCCGAGCTTCGCGGACTTGATGCGGGAGAAACCGAAGCTCTGCGACTGGCCTTGTCCATCACTGCCGATGCCGTGTTGATGGATGAAAAGGAAGGCCGGCAATGCGCCGCAAGCGTGGGTATACGCACCATCGGTGTGCTAGGTGTTCTCATCGCGGCAAAACACGTAGGCTCCATTGCATCGCTGCACAACGAGATCGACAAGCTCCGCCGCGACGCGGGCTTCTTCGTGGACAAAGCTCTCGAAAGCCGGGTGCTCGCAATGGTCGGAGAATAAGCGGCGGCGGATGATTTCTTAATTCGATGTTCAACGTTGGAAGTTCGATGTTCGATGTTCGATGTTCGATGTTCATCCGCCTTCTTCACCCCCAGAACCCGATGACCGCGCAGAAAAGCATTCATCTCGGCTTCCGCTTCGTTGACGTTTTTGATCGGAATGGTGAACATTTTCAGTTGCATTCAAGTGGATGGCTCATGGCCGTTTGCACGGAAAAAATTCCGTCCGCTGCGCGGGGCTGTCTTCTCTATCGGTTCATCGGTCATCTTATATTTCTCGCTCCACTGCCTCTCCGCAGTCAGGCGGCGTTCGTCCCTCTCTTGCCACGCCTGCTCCGGGCAGCTCCGCTACCGTTCAGCTCACTGACCTGGGGCCAGAACAGCCCGGAAGCCGTAGTAGCTGTTGGCGTTGTCCGGGCGGGCGTAGTCGCGGCGGGCACAGCGCGCGTTGCTGGCGCTGCTGCGCCAGCCGCCGCCGCGCAGCACGCGGTAGGAGCCCGTAACACTTCGCGGATCGGTGACAGCCGCGCTCCCACCGGGGTAATCCCCCCCATCCGTCGAGTCCAAGCACCACTCAAACACGTTCCCGTGCATATCCATCAGCCTCCACGCATTCGGCCGTTTTTGCTCCACCGGAAGGGTCGTGTTGCCGCTGTTTGCGGAATACCATGCGTAATCGCCCAGCGAGGTGGCGGCCAGATCGTCCCCGTAGCCAAAACGCGTGGTGCGCGCCCCGGCCCGGCAGCAATACTCCCACTCCGCCTCGGTAGGCAGCCGATATTCCCAGGTGGCAGGGATTCGCCCTGCGGTCCGCTCAGCCGTCGTCAGCGCCGTGCAATACGCCACTGCGGAAGTCCAGGAGAGCTGCTCCACCGGGCGGTTCGTGTCATTTGTCACGACGTTGGGAGTTTGGAAATAGCTCGGGTTCGACCCGATCACCGCCACGTATTCCGCCTGGGTCACCTCATGCACCCCCATCCAGAAGCCCTTGGTCAGGATCACCGGGTGCTGGGTTTCATTCGTCGAACGCCCCAACTCGCCGACGCGGCAGCCCATCAGGAAGGTCCCCGGTTTGATCCACACCATCCCCTGTGCCGGAAACACGTTGGTGGGAGGCTCGGAAGTGTTCGCGCTGGACGGTAGATTCCTCAGCCCGGAGCCGTCGCCACTGAAGGTGCCCGTCGTGGTGCCGCTTAGCGTGAGGTCGGAGGCGAGCTGGCCACCCGTGATCGTTCCCGTCAACGCGCTCGCCGGGGTCGTCGCGCCGGGTGCCAGCCCGCCCGCCACCATCGCATAGCCCACCGCCGCGAGCCGCTGGTCGGGCGTGAGGAGTTGCGAGCCGTTTGCTCCGTCGTCAAACCACACCCGCAGCCGCACGTCGGAGTTGGCGAAGACGGTGGTCGGGATGGCCGTCATGTTCGCGAGCGAAGTGTCGCCGAGCAGCACCGAGTAGAGGCCCTTGGTGACGGGGAGCGAGACCGCCGCCGTCGGCTGCGAGCCGGCGGAGCTGCTGCCGTCGTTGCTCCAGTAGGTGGTGCTGCCGGCGGCATTGACGAGCGCGAACTTGAACGCGCCGGAGCCGTTGAAGTTTACGGTGCCCACGGCGACGCGGCCCTGGTAGCTGAGGATCTGCGGCACCTGCGCGTGCAGCGCCGTGGAGGTGGGGCAAGGACGAGCGCAAGCGCCCGCAGGACGGGGATGGTTTTCATGTGGTGGCTGAGTCGAGGGAATGCCTTCGATTCAGCCCGGCAGAGCACCATTGCGGTGACGCGCGGAATGGAAAACGGACGCGCGGTTTGCGCGAAGTGCATGTTCTGGAGGATTTTGCGGGAGGAGTCGAGGAAAACGGGCAAGGAGCGCGTTCATTCGGAACGCTATGTGCCGGGGACATTCTGTCCGCCGCTCCTGGCAAGAACGGGCGACAGCATGTCGCCCGCACTCAATCGGCAGAATGCCGACGCTCCCTCAATCGGCAGAATGCCGACGCTCCCTTGTCACAAGGGGCTGGGAACCACGGTCAGGCGCAGGAACTTGCGGTCGCCGCTGATGGGTGTGCTGAAGAGGTGCTCGGGCGCGCTGCCGGTGTCGGGGACGCGTTGCCAGTCACCGGCGTGGAGGGTGGTGCTGGATTCCGCGCCGTAGATGATGCCGCTGACGCCGGCGGGCGTGGAGAAGGTGGTGATCAGATTTCCGCCGATGCGCTGGGCTTCGGGTAGCTGGCCGGCGCTGTTCTGTGTCGGGTCCAGGCCGAAGGCGAATTCGACGAGGTTGACGAGGCCGTCGTGGTCGAAGTCATTGAGGTCCGCGCCGTCGCCGGTGTTGTCGATGCTGCCGAAATGCAACTGCCTCCAAGCGTTCAGCGCGGCTTGGGGATCGGTCTCCAAGGTCACTTGCACTTCGTTGGCGGTGGTGGTGAACGAGGTGGCGCGGAGTTGCCCGGCGGGATCGGACCAGGTGAAGGCGGGCGAGCCGAGCAGGCTGCCGCTGAAGGCGAGCACTGTGTAGGTGCCGGGCACCAGCGTGCCGCCGCTGCGGACGGGCGAGACGGTGATGCTGCCGCTGAGGGTGGAAGTTCCCGCGACCACCGGGCCATTGATCGCGGTGGCGGCAACCCCAAGGACGAGGGTGGTGCCGCTGGCGAGGGTGAGATTTCCGCCCAAACCGCCGATACCGCCGAAGCCGCCGGACTGGACGTTGACTGCGGTGGAGGCAAGTGAGCCGTTCACCAGACCTCCATCGACGAGCAGGCTGCCCGTGCCCCTGTCGCCAACATAGAGGTCGTTCGAATTCGTCCAACTGCCACTGGTCACGGTGGCGCTGCCCTCACTGCCGCTCCAGTAGCCGATGTAGCCGATCGTATTGGAGACCGTGCCGCCATTGATCAGCAGGGTTCCGGCGCCGCTGAAGCCGACAAAGAGGTTGCCGGAATTCGTCCAAGACCCACTGGTTACCGTGGCGGTCCCCTGACTTCCGGCGGCGTTTCCGAGAATTCCTGCTCCGCTTGAAAGCGAGCCGCCAGAGAACTGCAGCGCGCCCACGTCTCCGTTGGTATCCCCGACATATGAGGACCCGGCCGAGACCGCGCCGGTCGCTCCGATAGTCAGGGCTCCATGCTTTATCTTGATGCCGCCACTATGGGTTCCCGTTAGAGTGAGGTTGCCGAGTCCCTCCTTGATCAGCGAGTTCTTGTTGATGAAGTTCGACGCGAAAATGACGTTGTTCCCGTTGGTATCGAAAGTCGCGGAGGAGTCGCCGGTCAGTGCGAAATAGAGGCGGGCCGAAATGTCCGCTGTGTTTCCCGCCGCCCACTGCAAGGTGCCGCCGTTCGCGAAGTGGAGCTCGCCCGATCCGAGATTGTCGGCGCTGGTGAACTGGACGAGTCCCCCGTATATATTGGTGCCGCCCGAGTAGGAGTTGGAGCCGGTGAGGATGAGCTCGCCGGCAAGGCGGCGCTTGCTCTTGAGGCTCTCGAAGAAGGTGGTCAGGAGAATTTCGGTATCATGGCGTTCGGTGAGATCCTGAAGAAAGTCGCGCCCGCTTTGGGAAAGTAAGAGACACCGGCGGATGCCCGCTTCAAGCCACAGCGAGTCGGTAAGGGCAGGACAGTTCCGACGGAACCGAGAGAGATTGACATAACCGAAAACAGGCTTGAAGAATTCGGTTAAGACGATTGATTTACAATGATTTGCGGCAGAACGAAAACCTCTCCAGACTAACAGGAAATGAGGCGGGCCTTATTCACGCATTGCGGGGGCGAAATGCTCAATCTCCTCAGCGGCCCCGTGTGAGCGGAAAGCTTGCGAGTGATTCAACCGTCACGGTTGAGGAACTCGATGATCGTGGTGGCGGCTTTTTCGGAGATGCCGGGGAGCTTGGCGATCTCGCCGGCCGGGGTCTTTTTCAGGCGGGCGACACTGCCGAATTTCTCCAACAGGAGCCGCTTTTTGTTAGCCGACATGCCGGGGCAGTCGTCGAGCAGGCTCTCCTTCATCCGGCGGCGGTAGAGCAGCGAGTTGTAGCCGTTGGCGAAGCGGTGGGCCTCGTCGCGGATGCGCTGGAGCAGCTTGAGCGCGCCGCGGTCATGCGGGATGCGGATGGATTCGCCGCGGCCGGGGACGAAGATCTCCTCGTGCTGCTTGGCGAGGCCGACGACCGGCAGGTCGTGCAAGCCGAGGGCCCGCAGCTCCCTAACGGCCATGCCGAGCTGGCCTTTCCCGCCGTCCACGATGACGAGGTCCGGCAGGACGATTTTCGCGCGGCCGTCGCGGGCGAGGCGGCGCTGGGCGTCTGTTGGATTTTCCTGGGAGAATTCCGCGTCGGGGTTGGCGGCGTTGTTTTCCATCAGGATGCGCGAGTAGCGGCGGCGGATGACCTCCGCCATGGAGGCGAAGTCGTCCTGGCCCTCGACCGTGCGGATGCGGTAGCGGCGGTAGTTCTTGTTGTCCGGCTTGCCGTCGGTGAAGCGCACCATCGAGGCGACGATGTGGTTGGACGAGACGTTGGAGATGTCGAAGCACTCCATGACGCGCGGCGGTCCGGCGAGGTGGAGCTCCTCGCCGAGTTCCGCCAGATCCTCGGCGGGCCGGACCGTCGTCTGGATGCCGAGGCCGCGGCTGAACTGGCGGGACGGGCGGAGGGTTTTTTCGAGGTTCTGGAGGATGTCGCGGAACTTGGCGGCTTTTTCGAAATCCAGCTGGTCGGCGGCGGCGGTCATTTCCTCGCGGAGGGCATCGAAAACCTCGCGCTTGCCCTTGCCGTCTAACACGCGGCAGGCCTCCTCGATTTTCGCGAAGTAGTCCTCGCGGCTGATGCGGCCGATGCAGGGAGCCGAGCAGTTACGGATGACGTCGGCGTTGCAGTGTTTGTAGTCCGACTCGCCGGGCTGGTGCGTGCGGCAGACGCGCAGGCCGAAGCTGCGGTTGAGCCATTCGAGCGTGCCGAGCAGCGCGCTGGAATGCGGAAACGGCCCGAAATAACGGCAGCCGTCGTCCTTCTTCATCCGCGTGGTCACGAAGCGCGGCCAGGGCTCGGCGAGCCGGATTTTGACGAAGTAAAAGCGTTTGTCGTCGCGGAGGGCGATGTTGTAGCGCGGCAGGTAGTCCTTGATGAGCTTGGACTCGAGCACCAGCGACTCCTCCTCGTTGCGGACGGTGTGGAACTCGAAATCGTGGATCGAGTCGATCAGCGCGCGGGTTTTCACGTCCGCCCGCATTTTCTGGGAGGCCATGAAATACGACGAGACGCGGCGTTTCAAATCGAGCGCCTTGCCGACGTAAATGACCAGGCCGAGACGATCCTTCATCAGGTAAACCCCGGGCTGGTGGGGCACCTCGCGGAGCTTGGCTTTGAAATCGGGCGTGGACATGCGGGGCGGTGTGCTCCCCATCGAATGGTCGGAATCGAAAAGATCAACCGAAATTACCGGGAGCTTGGATCCGCACAAAAAATTGTTCAACGCCCTTGCGTCGCACAAGAATTTGTTCAATCTCTTCCCATGGGCAAGGCGGAGAGGCTGAAGGCGAAAATCATGAACCCGGACCAAGTCCACAACGTGACCTTCGCCGAAGCCGTTTCCGTTCTTGAGCGTGCCGGATTCGTCTGGGACCTCGGGACCGGCAGCCATCAGGTATACCGCCACCCGGACGGCCGCCGGATTACCCTGCCGAAACATGGTAACCTCATCAAACCGATCTACGTCAGCCAAATCCGTGACTTTCTCCGCTAAACCACCATCCCATGAAATACCTCGTCAAAATCCACTGGTCTGAGGAGGACCAGGCTTACATCGCCAACGTGCCCGCACTTCCCGGCTGCATCAGCCATGGAGACACTTATCCCGAAGCCGCCGCTATGATCGAGGATGCAGCCGAAGCTTGGTTGGCCAGTGCCACCAAGCACAACGACCCCATTCCCGAGCCCGACCTCGCCGCCGAGGAAATCTCCCGCCTCGCGCCACTGCTCAACCTCTCCAAACTCGCCCGCCTCTCGGGGGTGAATTCCCACACCCTCGCCAGCAAACTGCGGCGTGGCACCCGCTTCACCGAGGACGAGTCCCGCCGCATCCTCGGCGCGCTGCACGGCGTGTGAACGCCCTAAGTTGCGTGTGAACGCCCTAAGTTCTTACGATGCCGCGCAGCCGGAGATCATTTCCAAACTGTTGGAAATCGATTTCTTTCAAATGCAGCGACTCGCGCAAGCCCGCTCCGGCGAGGCCGGGCGAGGGGCCGCCGCAGAGGATGGGCGCGTAATAGACGACGACTTCATCGACCAGGCCGGCCTCGAACATGGCGGCGGAAAAGACGCCGCCGGCTTCGATCATCAGCGAGAGCACGCCTTGCTCGCTTGCGAGGTTGCGCAGGATTTCCGCGAGGTCGCCGCGCGGGCGGATGAGGGTGCGCTCCATCGATTCGTCGAGCGACAAGGTTTCCGGGCGGCCTGAAACGACGACGCGCCACGGTTGCTGGCGTCCGGCGAGGAGCTCGGGGACGCGGATAGTTAGAGCGGGCTTGTCGCGGCGGACGGTCTCGCCGCTGGTGAGGATGGCGTCCACGGTGGCGCGGAGTTTCTGGACGTCGGCGCGGGCGAGTTCGCCCGTTAGCCACTGGCCTTCGCCGGGCGGGCGGGTGATGCGGCCGTCGAGGCTCATCGCGGATTTCCAGATGACCCATGGCAATCCCGTGTCGCGGACTTTGAAAAACGGCCGGAGGAGTTTCTCCGCGTCCTCGCGGCAGACACCGGAAACCACTTCGATGCCGGCGGCTTGCAACAGGGCGTCCGCGCGACCGGCGTGGTCCGGATTCCGGTCCACGGCGGCGTAAACCACGCGGGCGATTCCGGCGTCTATCAAACCCTGCGTGCACGGCGGCGTGCGGCCGTGGGTGGAGCAGGGTTCGAGCGTGATGTAAATCGTCGCGCCGCGAACGTCTTTGCCGGCGGCGTCCGCCAGCGCCTCGCGCTCGGCGTGCGGCTGGCCGGCGGCGCGGTGCCAGCCTTTTCCTAGCAGCTCGCCGTTCTTCACGATGACCGCGCCGACGGGCGGGTTCGGCGCGGTTTTGCCGACTCCCTTGCGCGCCTCCTCCAGCGCGAGATTCATCCAGTGGGCGTCGTTCATGCCGGCGGGTTGGAAACTTGCACTTGGATCGGCTGGTCGGTGGTGAGGTGCATTTCGCGCTGCGGGAACGGGATGCCGATTCCCGCTTCCGAGAAACGCTTCTCGATCATCAGGCGCAGGTCGCTGATGACGACCATGGGACTGGTGCTGCCGCCGAGCTCAATCCAGAAGTAGAGGCTGAAAACGAGCGCGTTGTCCCCGAAGTCCTCGAAAATCGCGAAGGACTCGGGATGCTTGCAGATCAATCCGTGGCGCGCGGCGGACTCGGTGAGGATCTCCATCACGGTTTGCGGCTCAGTGCCGTAGGCGACTCCGACGCGGAGGCTGCGGCGCATTTTCGAGCTCGAGAGCGTCCAGTTAGTCACACGGTTTTCGAGAAACAGCGAGTTGGGAATCATCGTCTCCACATCGTCCGCGCCGCGGATGACTGATGAGCGGGTGTTGACCTCGACAACCGTGCCGATGATGCCGTCCACATCGAGGATGTCGCCGACGCGGACCTTGCGCTCGGCCAGCACGATGATGCCGCTGATGAAATTCTTGATCAGCGTCTGGGTGCCGAAACCCAAACCGATGGCGAGCGCGCCGCCGAAGAAGGCGAAGACGGTGAGCGGGATTTTCAAAAACGCCAGCGTGCCGATGGCGAGGAACACGCCGACCACGATCATCGCCCAGTTGCGCAGCGTCTTGGCTTGGGCTTCCGCGATGTGGCCGCGGGTGACGAGGCCGGCCTGGATGCGGTTAGCGATCCTCGCTGCGATCCAGTAACCGATGAGGAAAAACAACAACGCCCGCAGCAACATGCCGAGGGTGACCGGGATCTTGCCGGTGAGCGTCTCGCCGTCGATCTCCACCTTTTCCTCGAACGTCATCACTTCGAAGGCCCAGATTTTTTTAACGGTTTCCCAAGCCGTGCCGCTGATGGCGGAGATCCGCTTGAAAAGTTTGGCCTCGCCGGGCTTGGGTGAGTGCTCGGCGATCCAACGTTTGACCAGCCGCTGTTGCGCGACCACCGCCTGCTCGACGCGCTGGAGCATGGCGAGTTTTTCGCTGGCGGTGGCGCGCTGTTGGTTGACCAGCGCGTAGCGGGGATCGTCCGAGGAAATCGACGCGGCGCGGGCTTCGAGTTTGCTGAGGTCCGCGCCGCAGGTGGAAATGTCGTTGCCGATCACGTTTTCCAAAGCGCTGAGGCGGTCGTGGGACAGCTTGATCGAGCCAAGGAACTTGGTCCGCTCCTCGAGATTGGCGGCGTTGACCAGCAACTTGCGGTCCTGATGCGCCTTGCAGCCGACGTTTTCCAATTGGATGAGGGTTTCAAGGCTCTCGATCATCGACTGAATCCCGTCGATGCGGTTCTCAGCGACTTCCACGCGGAACTTGGCGAGCTGCAAACCTTCCGGCTCCTTGCCCGGGAAGGCCGTTGCGACAAGGGCGTTGTGGGCGGCCTGCGCCTGGGCACGGGTGGTCGTCGCCGCCTTGAGGCCTTTGGAAATCTCGCGGATTTCCTTCTGCGCTTCATTTTTCCGCTCGTCGGAGATTTTCGAAATCCGCGCGATGTCGTCCTCGCTGAGGCTGGCGTCGGTGCGGGCGATCTTCACCTTGCGGTCGAGCAGGGCGAGGTCGATTTTGGCGGCGGCGATGAGATCGTTGAGGCTGCCGCGGGCGTTCTGCAGCATGCCGGCGCGGGCGGCGAGCAGGCGGGCTTTGGTGCGCGCGGCTTCAAGCCGCCACTTGGCCGCCTCGGTCTTGCCGTCGCCGGCGTTTTGCACCGCCACGATCCACCCGTTGACCGCGTCTTCCGCAGCCTTGGTTTCCCCGACGGTGCCGGAGAGGAGGCTTTCGAGGTTGGAAAGCGAGGATTCGTTGGAGGTGAGTTTCGCTTTGACCGCGTCGCGCTCGTTGAGCAGCTCGTCGATCATCAGCAGCGAGTAGGGAGGAGATTCCTTGAAACCGGTCCATGCGGTATCCTCGGCGCGGGAGGCTTCGAGCGTCTTGCGGGCGTCCGCGATGACGGTGAAATTTTTGATCGAGCGAGTGGCGGTGAGCGCCATCTGTTCGAGATCGCGGCGGCGGTCGTCGAGTTCCGCCGGGGTGATGCCGGCGGGGAGCGCGGCCTCGGCACCGGGCATGTCCAATTTCGCGAGGGCGTCGCGGGCTTCCTGATGCCATTGTTCGAGGCGTTTGCGGGCGTCCTCGGGTTTTTCGGGGGCGGCGGCTTTCGCGGGTTCCTCACCCGCCACCGCCTTTTTCAAGGCACCGAGCTGGGCGTAGGCGCTGGACGGGAAACCCGTGGCGAGGATGCAGACGACGGCGATCCAGCAGCGCGCGCTGGATTTCAGGAATGGAAACTTCATGGAATGGATGGAATTACTCGGGCTTGACGATCGGCTTGCCGGCTTTTTCCCCAGGCGAGGATGCCGCCCTCCAAGTTGCGGACGTCGGCGAATCCGAGTTTGACGAGGGCGGCGGCGGCTTCCGCGCTGCGGCGGCCGCTGCGGCAGTAAACCAGCAGCGGCTTGCCCGGATCGAGTTCTTTCGCCGCGCGGGTGGCGAAATTCTGGAAATCTTACCCCTCCCCTCTCAACGACTGCGTCGGCCTTAGCAATGACCACTTCGACCTTAGCAATGACCACTTCGACCTTAGCAACGAGCATTTAACCCTAAGCAATGGTCGCTTAGCCCTTAGCAACGACCACTTCGGCACTCTCAACAACCACTTCGGCCTTCGCAACGTCACTCCACATTCAACTTCCCCCGCCGCCTCCATCCGCTAGGCTCCGTCCATGCCGCCGGACGCCATCGAATCCTTCATCACCCGCTGGTAAAATTCCGGCGCCGCCGAGCGCGCGAACTACCAGATGTTCCTCTCCGAACTCTGCGACATCCTCGAAGTCCCGCGCCCCGATCCCACCTCCGCCGATCCCGCGAAAAACCTCTACGTCTTCGACTGCGCCCTTGAGCGCGCCTTCCACCAAGGCCGCGGCTACATCACCTCGCTCCCCGTCGCCGAGGGCCGCCCGCCGTTTCTCATGGTGTGCGACGTCGGCCACAGCATCGATCTCTACGCCGAGTTCTCCGGCTTGTTGCCATTCCAAGCCACGGATCGCATGATGCTGCTCTCTGGAAAGCCGCTGCGATAGAGACGGTATTACTCGCGCATCTGCCGCCAGGACATGGGGGCCACACTTGGCCCATTCTGGAGTGTCTTCGTATCTCCCAATTCCCTTGGCATGATCGATGAGTCTGCCAGTCTTCAGTGAAAACTTGTGAATGTGTGATGGCCCGTGACGCCCGCGTGATCTAATGATGACCGCTGCGTCATGATCCACAAATAGCCAGTCCTCGATAAACGGCCCGGCCTGAAAATCTCTCCACTCACTGGTCGATACCATCACGCGGAGAACGCTGTTCACTGGCTCCCCATACGAGTTCCGGCTGGTGTAGCGAGACCAACCGACCAATCCGGTATCTGATCGTCGGACATCGATGCAACGGCCTAGCCGTGTCCAGAACTCCGAGTGCCCATCAGCAAACTTCACGCGAACGTTTCCGATTGACTGGCCCCAATCTCGACGCTCCGAGGGAACTCCGGGCAGCGTCTTGCGAAGCTATCCCAGTTCATGGCGCAGCACAGCGCATTTGTCATTCAGACGGGGCCGCCAAAGATACGCCATGTAGCGTCGCTCACAGAGCGACGCCACAGTCAGCAAACTCAGGCCTCGCATCCATCCGGAGATTCGGCGATGATGCATGGCGGACGATGAACTCCCCCACCCTGGCCTGGCATCAGATGCCCGCTGCGGACGCCTGTCGCGAGATCGGCGGCGATCCGGCTCTGGGCCTGACTTCCGAGGAGTCCGCGCTGCGCCTCGCGCGGCATGGCGCGAATTCGCTGCCTGAAGAGGAGCGGGAATCCTGGTGGCGCGTGTTTCTGCGGCAGTTCACCAGCCCGTTGATTTACGTGCTCTTCGCCGCCGCCGTGCTGGCCTTCGCGCTGGGCAAGCATGAGGACGCGGGAGTCATCCTCGTGGTCGTCATCGTCAATTCGCTGATCGGCGCGTTTCAGGAAGGACGGGCGGAGCGGTCGATGGAATCGCTTCGGCGGCTTTCCTCACTGCATGTGCGCGTCCTGCGGGATGGCGAGGCGCGGATGATCGAGGCGCGCGACCTGGTGCCGGGCGATGTGATCGTGTTGGCAGCCGGAGACGCGGTGGGGGCGGACGCGCGCCTGCTGGAAGCCGCCGCGCTCGAAGCGTCCGAAGCCGCGCTCACCGGCGAGTCCCTGCCGGTGCTGAAACACGCCGGCCCCTTGCCGGAAGACACGCTGCTAGCGGATCGCCGCAACATGGTTTTCTCCGAAACCCACATCACCGCCGGGCGCGGCAAGGCACTGGTGGTGGCGACCGGACTCGCCACCGAAGTGGGAAAAATCGCCACCATCACCACCGCCGCCGAGGAGCCGAAAACCCCGCTGGAAATCCGCATGGACCAGTTCGGCCGCCAGCTGGTGCTGGCATCCGTCGGCTTGTTCGCGCTGGTGATCGTCGCCGGAATGCTGCGGGGGATGCCGTTGACGGAAATTCTAATGGTCGCCATGAGCCAGACCGTCTCGCTGGTGCCGGAAGGCCTGCCGGTGGCGCTCACGATCGGCCTGGCCGTGGGCATGCAGCGCATCGCCGCGAAGGGTGCCATCGTGCGCAGGCTGGCGGCCGTCGAGACGCTCGGAGCCACCAGTATCATCTGCACCGACAAGACCGGCACGCTGACCAAGAACGAAATGACCGTCACCGCGCTCTGGCTGCCGGACGGCCGCGAGGTCGAGGTTTCCGGCTCCGGATACACGCCTGCGGGCAGCTTGGTCTCCGATGGCAAAGAGCTCTCGCCCGCGGGAGATTCCGCGCTGCGCCTCATCCTGGAAGCCGGCGTGCTGTGCAACGATTCCCAACTCGTGCCTCCTACCTCCGAGGAGTCCCGCTGGCGGGCGTTAGGCGATCCCACGGAAGCGGCGCTGCTCACCGTGGCGCTCAAGGGCTGCGTCGAGCCCGCGCGGCTTCATCATGAATGGCCGCGCCGCGCGGAGATCCCATTCGACCCCGACGCCAAGCTTATGGCCACCCAACACGGCCACAAGCGCGGGCCTAACCGGATTTTCATCAAAGGCGCGCCCGAGATGCTGATGCCGCTCTGCGGTCACGCCCGGCATGGCGACGAGATGCGGCCGCTCAATGAAAGCAAGCGCCGGAAGTTTCTGTCAGTCGCCGAGCAGATGGCGGATCAATCGTTGCGCTTGCTGGCCGTCGCGATGGTCGAGTCATCGACGATTGACGAGGACGCGGGCTTTGAGCAGTTCGGCGGTCGGGCCGTTTTCCTCGGCTTCGTCGGGCAAATGGACCCGCCGCGCGAGGAGGTGAAAGCCGCCGTCGCCGAATGCCGTGCCGCTGGCATCCGACCGGTGATGGTGACGGGCGACCACAAGGCGACCGGCCTGGCGATCGCCCGCATGCTCGGCATGGCGGACGCGCACGACCGGGCGGTGGACGGGCGCGAGCTGCAGGAAATGTCGGAGCACAACCTCGCGGCGAACCTTGACCACATCGCGGTTTTCGCGCGGGTGCATCCCGCGCAGAAACTCCGCATCGTCGAAGCGTTCCAAGCACGGAACCACGTCGTGGCGATGACCGGCGACGGAGTGAACGACGCGCCCGCGCTCGCCCGCGCGGATGTGGGCGTGGCCATGGGAATCACCGGCACCGAGGTGGCGAAAGAGGCGGCCAAGATCATGATCACGGATGATAATTTCGCCACCATCGTGAGCGCCGTCGAGCAAGGGCGGCTCGTTTACAGCAACATCCAGAAGCTCTTGCTGTTCCTGTTCGCGACCTCGCTCGACGAGGTCATCGTCCTGCTCGGCGCCCTGTTATTCGGCTATCCGCTGCCGCTGGCCGCCGTGCAGATCTTGTGGATCAACCTCATCACCGAAGGCACGCTCACGATCAATCTCGTGATGGAAGGGCCCGAGGGGGATGAAATGACGCGCAAGCCCATCCGCACCGGCGAGCCGCTCATCACCCGCGCCATTTTGCGCCGCATGGCCGTGATGGTGCCCACCTCCGCCGCCGCCACGTTGGGCTACTTCATCTGGCGGCTCTCGACCGGCGCGCCCTTCGCCGTGGTGCAAACCGAGACCTTCACCCTGCTCGCCGTCTGCCAGTGGTTCAACGCGCTGAACTGCGAGAGCGCCACCCGCTCGGCGCTGCGGCTCGGCCTCCTCCGTAACCGCTGGCTGCTAGGCGGGCTGGTGCTCGCGAACCTGCTCCAGCTCGCCGTGGTTTACACCGCGCCGATGAACCGACTGTTCCACACCGTGTCGATCTCGGCCACTCACTTTTTCCTCATCGGCGCGGTGGCCAGCAGCGTGCTGTGGGTCGAGGAAATCCGCAAATGGTTCGCCCGGCGGAAAATGAAAAACGCTCCGCAGGTCGGCTGACCCGTGGCGCGCTGAATGAAAACCGGTCCGGGGATCAGCCGATTTGGGTTTCGCCGTTAGGTCCTTGCGAGACCTGGACGATGCGGAGTGGCAGGCGGACGAGGATCTCGCCGTCGCAACCGATGTCGATGGAGTAGATGCCGGCTTCCTCGAAGCGGAGGCCTTGCAGGTTCATGACGATGTTGCGGGTGAGGAAAGGAACGTTCTTCGGCAGCGCGACTTCGAACTCAGGCTCGATCGGCATGTTGTTCGGGTCGAGCGATTCGCCGTCCTCGTTGATGATGTTGATCGAGAGCTTGTGGCGGCCCGCGTCTTCCGGAGTGAAGCAGAAACGCATGGCGAGGGCGCACGACGGGTGCACCACAGGCACGGCGCGGGCGGCAAGGGTGTCGAAGGTTCCGGAAATGACGAGCTTGCCGTTGTAGTCGGCGGCGAAGTCACAAAGGGTGGCGATTTGGATGTCCATGATGGATGATTTGAATGATTTGAATGATTTGAATGATTTGAATGATCCGCCCCATGATTTTCATGCGGCGGGGCTCCTTGTCTGAAGGGATCGCGCCCAAGGGTAAAGTGCAAAGAATCCGCAGAAACCCCGGATGCGGCCTCTCATCGCGGCGCGGCTCCGGGATGACGCGCCAGCCTCCGCCGGATTGTTCCACAAATCGCGATGCGAATGGCTCGTTTCCTAGGTTTTCAGCGCGACGCGCGGCGTGGAACAGGAAGCTTTCCCCAAGTTGTTCACATCGGATTGCTGAAGGAATTTTTGAAGTTCGCTCACCGCCGCGGATCTTGCGGATTTCTTGTCCGGAAGGCGCAGAACGCCTTGTGAATAACTTGGCAACAAGTGCGAGCAAGCGATTCACAACTCCCTATCCCGTTCATTTTCAGCAGCCACCGGATCCATCAATCGTTTAAAGCCCCCGGATCAGTGGTGATAACTCCAAGCGGGTCGCGGGCCCGGTCCTCATTAGAAAATCAAGGAATCCCCGCCCTAGCCAACCCTGAAATCCGCTAGATTCGCCGGATTCCGGCACTTTGCCCAAGTTATTCACAAGCGCCTGCACGCGAAGGATTTCGCCCTTGGCGTTTCTACCGCGAATTGGCGAAGCAATTGCTTTTGACCGCGGCTAGCGGATGCCCTTAGCGTCTGCCCGAAATTTCATCCCGCCAAATCATGCCCCAGGTCCCCACCATCATTTACACCAAGACCGACGAAGCGCCGGCTCTCGCGACTTATTCCTTTTTGCCGATCGTCCAGGCGTTCACCAAGCCATCCGGCATCGCGGTGGAAACCCGGGACATCTCGCTGGCCGGCCGCATTCTTTCCAAATTTCCGGAGAATCTCACTGCGGATCAAAAAGTCCCCGACGCCTTGGCGGAACTCGGCGCGCTCGCCACCCAACCGGACGCGAACATCATCAAACTGCCGAACATCAGCGCGTCCGTGCCCCAGCTCAAGGAAGCCATCGCCGAGCTCCAGGCCAAGGGCTACAACATCCCCGATTTCCCCGCCGACCCGAAGACCGATGCCGAGAAGGAAACCCGCGCCCGCTACGACAAGATCAAGGGCAGCGCCGTGAATCCCGTCCTCCGCGAGGGTAATTCCGACCGCCGCGCGCCCAAGGCGGTCAAGGAATACGCCCGCAAAAACCCGCACTCGATGGGTGCCTGGTCCGCCGATTCCAAGACCAGCGTCGGCACGATGGGCGGCAATGATTTCTACTCGAACGAGAAATCCCTCACCGTGTCCGAGGCGACCACCGTGAAAATCGAGTTTGTCGCCTCGGACGGCACGGCCACTGTCCTCAAGGAAAAGACCGCGCTCCTTCCCGGCGAAATCATCGACGCCACCGTCCTCAACAAGGCCGCCCTCGTCGAGTTCCTCGGACAGCAAATCGCCAAGGCGAAACAAGACGACGTCCTGTTCTCCATCCACCTGAAAGCCACCATGATGAAGGTCTCCGACCCGATCATTTTCGGCCACGCCGTCGAGGTCTTCTTCAAGGACCTCCTCACCAAACACGCCGCCACCTTCTCCGCGCTCGGCGTGGATCTGCGGAACGGCTTCGGCGATCTGGTTAGTAAGATCCAAACCCTCCCCGCCGACCAAAAGGCGGAGATCGAGGCCGACATCCAAGCCGCCTACGCCACCGGCCCGGCGCTCGCGATGGTCAATTCCGACAAGGGCATCACCAACCTCCACGTCCCGAGCGACGTCATCGTGGACGCCTCGATGCCCGCCATGATCCGCTCCTCGGGCAAGATGTGGGACGCCCAGGGCAAGCTTCAGGACACCCTCGCCGTCATCCCGGACAGCAGCTACGCCGGCGTCTATCAAACCACCATCGACTTCTGCAAAAAGCACGGCGCTTTCGACCCGAGAACCATGGGCACCGTGCCGAACGTCGGCCTCATGGCGCAGGCCGCCGAGGAATACGGCTCGCACGACAAGACCTTTGAAATCGCCGGCACCGGCACCGTCCGCGTCGTCGATGCCGCGGGCCAGGTCCTGCTTCAGCATGCCGTCGAAGCCGGCGACATCTGGCGCGCCTGCCAGGCCAAGGACGCGCCGATCCGCGACTGGGTGAAGCTCGCCGTCACCCGCGCCCGCGCCTCGCAGACTCCCGCCGTTTTCTGGCTGGACGAAAACCGCGCGCACGACTCGCAGATCATCGGCAAGGTGAAGAGCTATCTCGCCGACCACGACACCAGCGGCCTCGACATCCGGATTCTCGCTCCCGCGGAAGCCACCCAGTTCACCCTCGAACGGCTCAAAGACGGCAAGGACACCATTTCCGTCACCGGCAACGTCCTGCGCGACTACCTCACCGACCTGTTCCCGATCCTCGAACTCGGCACCAGCGCGAAGATGCTTTCCATCGTCCCGCTCATGAACGGCGGCGGGCTGTTCGAGACCGGTGCCGGCGGTTCCGCGCCGAAGCACGTCGAGCAGTTCACCCAGGAAAACTACCTCCGCTGGGATTCCCTCGGCGAGTTCCTCGCCCTCGCGGTTTCCTTGGAGCATCTCAGCGAAACCTTCCACATCGCCCGCGCCAAGATCCTCGCCGACACGCTCGACGAGGCGACCGGGAAATTCCTCATCGAGGACAAATCCCCGGCCCGCAAAGTCCCCGGCATCGACAACCGCGGCAGCCATTTCTACCTGACGCTCTACTGGGCGCAGGCTCTGGCCGCGCAGGACAAGAACAGCGGACTCAGCGCCTTGTTCGCGCCGATCGCCGCGGAACTCGCCGCTAACGAATCCAAAATCGTTGAGGAGCTTCTCGCCGTGCAAGGCAGGCCCGTGGACATTGGCGGCTACTACATGCCGTCCGACGAACTGGCCTCCGCCGCGCTGCGCCCGAGCCCGACCTTCAACGCAATCCTGGCGAAGCTCGGCTAACAAAGCTCGCGGAAATGCAAGCTTCGCAAACGATTTCGCTGATCCAGCACCGGCCCGGCGGAGCCGTCGTGATCGACGACCAAGTGGCGGTGGAAGAGCCGTTGGAAATCCGTCTCGACGGCCACCCGGTGGCGGTCGTGATGCGGACTCCCGGCCACGACGAGGAGCTGGCCGCAGGCTTTCTCGTGACGGAGGGCATCGTTTCATCGGTGGATCAGTTGCGGAAAATCGAGCCGCGGCCCGAGGAAAACCGGGTGCTGGTGTTCCTCGCCGACGGAGTGGCAGTGGACCTCGGGCGGCTGACGCGGCATCTCTTCACCGGCTCCTCCTGCGGGCTTTGTGGCAAGGCGACGCTGGAGGCGATCTTCACCGACTTCCCGCCGATCGCGCGCGGGATCGAAATTTCCGACGCCGTTCTCCTCGCCGCGCCGGCGAAACTCCGCGCGGCGCAGACGACCTTCGAATCCACCGGCGGACTGCACGCGGCGGGGATTTTTTCCGCTGATGGCGAGCTGCTCGTTCTCCGCGAGGATATCGGCCGCCACAACGCGGTGGACAAGGTGATCGGCCACGCCTTGCTCAACGGCATCGACCTGAAATCCACGCTTCTGCTAGTTTCCGGCAGGTTGTCATTCGAGATCATGCAAAAGGCGCTGGCCGCGCGGATTCCGGCGGTGGCGGCCATTTCCGCGCCGAGCTCGCTGGCGGTTGAGTTCGCGAGAAAATCAGGGCAGACGCTGATCGGCTTCCTGCGCCCGCCGACTTTCAACCGCTACTCACCCAGCGCATGAAGCGCGTCCTGTGCGTCGTCTTGGATTCGGTGGGCTGCGGCAACGCGCCGGACGCGGCGGAATACGGCGATGCGGGCGCCGACACGCTCGGGCATTTGTTCGCGAGGATTCCGGGATTCGCGCTGCCCAATCTCGCGCGACTCGGGCTCCATGAAATTCTGAATCTACCCGATGACGTGGAAATCCATCCCGCCGCATCCTGGGCGCGGCTCACTGAAAAGTCGGCGGGCAAGGACACGACGACCGGGCACTGGGAGCTGATGGGCGGCGGGCCGGACGAGGCCTTCGCGACCTTCGCGTCGTTTCCGTCCGGACTGGTCGCGGAGTTGGAAAAGCGTGGCCGGGTGGAATTCATCGGCAACATCGCCGCCTCCGGCACCGAAATCCTGACGCGACTGGGCGAGCAACACCTGCGGACCGGCAAGCCGATCCTCTACACCAGCGCGGACAGCGTGCTGCAGATCGCGGCGCACGAGGGAGCCTTCGGACTGGAGCGCTTGTGGCAGCTTTGTGAAACGGCGCGGGCGCTGCTGGATGAGCACGGCATCCGCATCGGCCGGGTGATCGCGCGGCCGTTTCTGGGAGACTCGGCGGCGGATTTCAAACGCACCGGAAACCGCCACGACTACTCGCTGATGCCGGGCGAGACGGTGCTGAACCGGCTGCAAGCGGCGGGGGTGACGACCATCGGCGTGGGGAAAATTTCCGACATCTTCGCCGGCTTGGGGATCTCCGAATCGTATCCGACGAAGTCGAACGCGGACGGAATGGCGGTGATCGAACGCCTCTGGCAGGAGCCGCGCGGCGAGCCGCACTTCATTTTCGCCAACCTGGTGGATTTCGATTCGCTCCACGGCCACCGCCGCGATCCGGAGGGCTACGCCGAATGCTTGCGCGAGTTCGACCAGTGGTTAGGAAAATTCACCGGGCGGATTCTCCCCGGCGATCTGGTGATTCTCACCGCCGACCACGGCAACGACCCCTACCATCCGGGCACCGACCACACCCGCGAGCAAGTTCCGGTGCTGGCGCTCGGCATGGGCCGACCCTTGGAAAACGGCGCTTTTTCCGACGTCGGCCGCTGGATCGAGGAGCGCTTGATCCGGCCGTGACCCGCGCGCTTGCACTTTTTCCCGCAGCGGCGAAAGTCCGCGGGTCATGCCCTTGCTCGACGTCAGAAATCTCACCACCCGCTTTCACACCCGCAACGGCGTCGTGCATGCGGTGGAGAACGTCTCGTTCAGCGTCGAGCCCGGAGAGACGCTCGGCATCGTCGGCGAGTCCGGCTCGGGGAAATCGGTTACCTGTTATTCCCTGCTCGGCCTGATCCCCCAGCCGCCCGGCCGGATCCACGGCGGGCAGGCGGTTTTCGACGGCGTCGATCTTCTTAAAATTCCCGAGAAACAGCTCCGCAAAATCCGCGGCAAGCGGATCTCGATGATTTTCCAGGACCCGATGACCTCGCTCAACCCGTTCATGAAAGTGAGCGCGCAACTCACCGAACCGCTCGCGCTGCACGAAAACTGCACCGGCAAGGAAGCCCTCCACCGCGCCATCGACGCGCTCGCGGAAGTCGGCATTCCCGACCCCGAAAAACGCATCCATTCCTATCCGCACGAGTTTTCCGGCGGCATGCGCCAGCGCGTGATGATCGCCATGGCCCTCATCACCCGGCCCGAACTCCTCATCTGCGACGAGCCGACGACCGCGCTCGACGTGACCGTGCAAAAGCAAGTCCTCGACCTCATCCGCGACCGCCAGAAACAACTCGGCACCGCCGTGGTTTTCATCACCCACGATCTGGCGGTCGTCTCCGAAATGTGCGACCACATCAACGTGATGTATGCCGGCCGGATCGTCGAAAGCGCCGGGAAATCCGACCTTTTCCGCCAACCGCTGCACGCCTACACCCGCTCGTTGTTGAAGTCGATTCCCGCGAGCCACCCGAAAGGCGAGCTGCTTTACACCATCCCCGGCCTGCCTCCCGACCTCTCGCGTCCGGCCGCAGGTTGCTCGTTCCAACAGCGGAACCGTCTCGGAAATCCCGAGCTCTGCCTGACGGAAACTTCCCCGCCGCTCGACGAAATCCACCCCGGCCATTTCGCCCAGAACTGCCCCGGCTGCCTGGCTGGGACCTGATGGAACTCACGGCTCGCCTTCTTTGGCGAGGAGCTCCGCTTCTTCCTCCTGCGAGTGGATTTGCAGCGAAACCTGCACCCCTTCCCGCTCGGCAGCCGCCTTTAAAACACCCCGGACCGCCGAGGCCGTGAAGCCGTTCCTGCCGATGAGCATCGCCACATCCGGCTTGGCGAGGACGAGTTTGAACCGCAGCCGCTTGGGTCCGAGTTCCGCCACCTTGAGCTGCGCCTGGCTGGGCTCGTCGATCAGATTGACGGCCACGTATTGGAGGAAATTCTTCAAGCGATCGGTCACGGCCTGCATAGTGTTCGGACGATGATCCCATCGCGGGCACTCCGCAAGCCAAGGTTCGGCTTAGGCGCAATCACCTATCCGCCAAGCGCGCACCGACGATCATCACCGTCTTCACCGGCTCATCCACCCAGTAAGTCACTGCGTAATCTCCCACGATTTTCACCTGCCGCGAGCGCTGGCTTTCATCACGTTGGGAATAATCGCCTGTTGTCTGCGGCTCCCTTGCCAACAAATGCACAAATTCCATGATCAGCTGCTTTTGCCTGCCATTGGCGGGAATGGCTTCCAGCAGGTCGAGATGCAGAAATACCCGATACGGCTCCACTCAATCCTCCCCTTTCCGCTCCAAAAGCGCCTCGAAATCATCGATGGAAAGCCAATTGCCGGAATTCCGATCACCCAGCCGCCGGTCTATCTCCCGATTGTAATCCGGATCATCCCTGTGCCTGAGGTGGAACAAATAGGCCACTACCTCATCTTGATCCCGCCTGGGAAGAGTCGCCAGTTGCTCTTTGATTTCCTTCACACTCATGGTCGAAAACTACCACAAGGGAGGGGGCCGGGCAATCCCCCTTTCACCGCAATCCACGCTTCTTCATCTTGCCAGTTTCCGAATCGCCCGCCATTTTCCCGCGCATGTCACGCAGTCATCGCATCACCATCCTCGCCGGAGACGGCATCGGCCCGGAAGTCATGGCCGAGTCCCTCCGCCTCCTTGACGCCGTCGAAGCCAAATTCGGCTTCACCGTCGCCCGCAGCGAGCACCTCGTCGGCGGCGCGGCCATCGATGCCACCGGCCACCCGCTTCCGCCGGAAACCGTCGCGGCCAGCGAGGCTGCGGACGCGATCCTCTTCGGCTCCGTCGGCGGACCGAAATGGGAATCCCTGCCACCCGACATCCAACCGGAACGCGGCGCGCTGCTCCCGCTGCGCAAACACTTCGGCCTTTTCGCCAACCTCCGCCCCGGCGTCTGCCTGCCCGCGCTCACCCACGCATCCCCCGTCAAACAGGAACTCATCGCCGACGGCTTCGACGTGCTCTGCGTCCGCGAGCTCACCGGCGGCATCTATTTCGGCACGCCGAAGGGCCGCGAGGAGCGTGGCGGCGAGCCCGTCGCCTTCGACACCATGGTCTATCAAAAAAGCGAGATCCAGCGGATCGCCCGCGTCGCCTTCACCGCCGCCATGGGCCGGAAAAAACAACTGCTCTCCGTGGACAAGGCCAACGTGCTCGCCTCCTCCGTCCTCTGGCGCGAGACTGTCATCGAGATCGCCAAGGAATTCCCCGAAGTCCAGCTCTCGCACATGTATGTGGACAACGCCGCCATGCAGCTCATCAAGCGTCCCGGCTCGTTCGACGTGCTCGTCACCGAAAACCTGTTCGGCGACATTCTATCCGATGAAATGGCGATGATCTCCGGCTCGCTCGGCATGCTGCCGTCCGCCTCGTTAGGAAAACAGCGCGAGGACGGCCTCTACTTCGGCCTCTACGAACCCTCCGGCGGCTCCGCTCCCGACATCGCCGGCCAAGGCATCGCCAACCCCATCGCCCAGATCCTATCACTCGCCATGCTGCTGCGTTTCTCGCTCGGGGAAATCGAAGCGGCCGACGCGATCGAAGCCGCGGTGGCCAAGACCATCGCCGACGGCTTCCGCACCGGCGACATCGCCACCCGCCAGCCCGGCGAGACCAAGGTCGGCACCCAAGGCATGGGCGACGCCGTGCTCGCGCGGCTCTAGCAGTGAGCCGGGCGTCACGCCCAATCCTGTCAGTTGAGTTTTGAAGAATGAGAAAATCGAACCACAGATGAACGGGATGAACGCAGATAAACCGAGGGAGAATCGAGTCTTTATCTGTGTTCTTCATCTGCGTCCATCTGTGTTCATCTGCGGTTAAATATTCTTAAAATGAAAGAATTGGGCGTCACGCCCGCCCTTCCCCAGCACCTCATGGAACACATTTCAGACTCAATGGCCTGGCTGGCCAAGCGGGACGGCAGCGTGGTGGTCGGCCACGGGCCATTCACGGAATCCGCCGGGCCGCCGTCCGAAGGCGTTGCGTTTTACGTGCAGGATTTCGCGCTGGAGGATGCGAGGCCGTGGAAAACCCCGAGCCGCGTCGAGCGGACCACCACCGCGGAGATGGCCGCGCGTTTTCGCGACACCCCGCCACTCGACTGTGAGTGGACTCCGCTGGACGCCGCGCCGTTTTCCGTGATTTTCCAGGAAGTCATGTCTTCGATCCATGGCGGAGTTTTTGAAAAAACCGTGCCGGTGGTCACCGAAGCCGGCACCGCACGCCAATCCCCCGGACCTGCGATCCTGGCGGCGATGACCCGCCAGGCCGCGCCGCTCCATTCCTATGGCCGGCTCCAACAGAACACCGGTTTCGCGGGCGCGACTCCCGAGTTGCTGTTTTCGCTTGATGGCAACCGGCTCGAAACCATGGCGCTCGCCGGCACCGCCCGCAGCGAGGACCGCGAGGTTTTCGCCGTCGATGAAAAGGAAATCCGCGAGCACGAATACGTCGCGCAGACGCTCGTCTCCAAGCTCCTCGAGCTCGGCCGCATCGAGCGCAGCACCCGCGCAATCCTCGACCTCGGATCAATCGTCCATTTCCTGACTCTCATCAGCCTCGATCTTCAATCGCCGCAGACTGCCGAAGACCTGCTCCGGCGGCTCCATCCCACGCCGGCGCTCGGCCCCTTGCCGCGCACGGCGGAAACCCTTTCCCTCCTGCTGGGTTGGCGGAAACGTCTCGGCTGCCCCCCGCAATTCGGCGCTCCCTTCGGACTTTGGGATCAAGGCCGGTTCGATGCCGTCGTCGCGATTCGCGGCATCTGGTGGGACGGCAGAAACCTGATGCTGCCCGCAGGTTGCGGGATCATTGAAGCGAGCCGCCTCGTCAACGAATGGCGCGAACTCCGGCTCAAACGCGAGGCGGTCAAACGTTTCCTGTTGCCGTTCTGAACGCCGACTCCGGCGCGGCGACTGTCCGTTGAAGACACCCGCTCGTGCGGACGGAACTACCACTGATAAGTTTTTAATTAAAAAATGTTGATTGTTTTTAAAAAACACACAGCATCCCAGAAATATTGCTTCACTGAATCATGCCAGTCACCGGTCATTCCCGCCATCTCCGCAGCGCAGCGCTGTCGGCTTTAACTTGCCTCTCGCCCACCTCGGCGACGGCCTTTAACACGGCTCAGATTGCCAATCCGATCAGCACGATCGCCCGTGTTTTTGACTCACAACTCGTTAAGACGGAATACCGTGTCTTATGGCTGAACAACCGGGTATCGACCTTCGCCCAGCACCGCGAACATGCGATGAAGACCGGCTTGGGTTACCGGGGCTGCCGCGCAAATGCCAACGCTCCAGACCCTACAGTGACGCTTGATCTGGGCCGCGAACACCTGATCAAGACGATTTTCCTCGTTCCTGCTCAGAGAGAGTTTTTAGAAGATTCCGGAATTTTCCCGCAACGATTTACCCTTGAGCTGTCAAATCAGGCGGATTTCGCCCAGCGCACGGTGCTCTACACCTCCGGCACGACTCCTCGCTTTTCCGAAGGCAACCCGGTGCCATTCACGGCGCACGACACCGCCCGCTACGTGCGACTGACCGTGCATGAAGGTCACCGGAAGGGAACGAGCGATGTTTTCGGCTTGTCCGAAATCGCGGTGATTGCGGGCGGCGAGCCGGTTTCGTTCGGAGCCGCCGTGACCTGCTCGGGAGACATAAACGCACCGGGCACTTGGTATCCCGAGGCTTTGACGGATGCCCGCACCCCTCTCGGCATCTGGCAGAACGGCATCGGCGCCATCGCCGGGACAGGCGATTTGGTGGAGGTTTCCAGCACCACCGAAACCGTTTCCTGGACTCTTGAACTCGGGCAATCCAGCTCTCTGGATTGAGTGATCATCTTCCCCTACCAGCTCAACCCGTCCTTCGAATCCTCGGTGCTTCCCGAATCGATGACCCTCCATCTGCAAGCGGCGGACGGCAGCGAAGAGCAACTGGCGTGGACCAATCCCGTAGCCGGCTCCAGCAGCATGACCCCGCTGATGATTCCCCTCCGCGGCAAGTCCGCGAAAAGCCTCCGCCTGACCGGAGTCGCCCCCTACCTGATGGGAGACCGGAAAATCCACGCCTTCTCGGAAATCGAAGTTTGGTCGCAGGGCAAGAATTTGGCCAGCGGTCTTCCCGTCACCCGCTCGCACGGTGCCGAATCCTCCGAGATCACCTCCCTCACCGACGGCTACACCTCGGAAAAACGGATTTCCTCGTTTGCCACCTGGCTCGCCCAGCTCTCCGAGCGCGGCAAGATCGAGCGGGAACTCGCCGCGCTCAAGCCCATCCACCACCAACTCGCTTCCGAAAGCGAACTCAACGCAACCTGGGGCTCCGCGATGATCCTCGGCCTGACATTCCTGATTCCCGTCTTCATCGTCGAGCGGCGGCGCTTGATGTCGAAGAACCAACTCGACCAAATCCGCAAACGGATCGCCTCCGACCTGCACGACGACATCGGCAGCAATCTCGGCAGCATTTCCCTCATCGCCCGCAGCGCCCGCAAGGATCTCGTCCGCCTCCATGGCCCGGAGGAAGTCGCCGATGACCTCGGCGAGGTGGAATCGATCGCCCGCGAGAGCTCGCTGGCCATGCGCGACATCGTCTGGCTGTTGGAGCGCCGCCAGGACTCGATCGGCGACCTCGTCCAGCGGATGCGCGAAACCGCCGGACGACTCCTGCGGGAAATCAGTTTCACCGTCGAGTGCGAGTCCCACAAGACCGCCGCCAAGCTGTCGCTCGACGCCAAGCGCCATCTGTTTCTCTTCTACAAGGAAGCCATCCACAACGTCCTAAAACACTCGCAGGCCGACCGCGTCGCCATCCGCCTGTGGGACGAGGACGACAATCTGGCCCTGGAAATCCTCGACAACGGCGTGGGCCTGCCCGTGAACGCGGACCTCAAGCCGGCCACCGTCAACAAGCTCCAGGACCGCGCCCGGGTGCTTGAGGGCAGCCTGCAAATCACCTCTTCCAAGGAAACCGGAACCCTCATCCGCCTGCTCGTCAAACGCTCCCACCTCACCTCACACCCCGCCCTCGCATGATCGCCGAAGCCACCACCACCCACTGCATCTGGATTCTCGAAGATCACGAGGTCTTCGCCAAACAGATTCGCCGCCTCATCAGCAACGAGGACGACCTCACCTGCCCGCATCACTTCTCCAGCGCGGCCGAGCTGTTCGACAAGCTGAAGTTCACCAACGAGCGGCCGGACCTGCTGCTTCTCGATCTCGGCCTCCCCCGCCGCGACGGCCTCGAAGTCCTGACCGAAATCCGCGCGCTGCTGCCCGAGATCAAGGTGCTCATTCTATCCGCATCCGATGACCGCGACAAAGTTTACCGCGCCATCTGCAACGGCGCGTCCGGCTATCTGCTCAAAACCGCCGACCCGGACGAAATCCTCTCCGGCATCCGCGACGTGATCGACGGCACCTCGGCGCTCAGCGCGCCGATCGCCAACATGATCCTGCAGGGATTCGCCCGCTACGGTCCGGTCAAGCACGTCGAGCCGCTCACCAACCGCGAGGAAGAGGTGTTGCGCCTCCTCGTCCGCGGCCTGATCAAAAAGGAAATCGCCGACGAGCTCTTCATTTCACAGCACACCGTGGACATGCACCTGCGCTCGGTTTACCGGAAACTGGAGGTCCGCTCGCAGACCGAGGCGGTTTCCAAGGCCCTCCGCCAGGGACTGGTCTGACCCTCCAATTTCGAGTTCGCGCTCAAAAACAAAAACCCCCGGTTCGTCTGACGAACCGGGGGTTTTTCATGAAAATCAATCAGCAGCGGATCACGCTTCGGCTTCTTCCGCGCCTGCGTCCACCGAGATGGTGAGCGTGGCGATGACCTCGGGATGGAGGCGGATTTGGACTTCGGTCTTGCCGGACTTTTTCACCGGCTTCTCCAGCTCGATGGAGTGACGGTCGATGACGATTCCGGCCGCTTCGAGCTCCTTGTGGATGTCCATGTTGGTGACCGATCCAAACGCCTTGCCGCCTTGGCCGGTCGAAAGCACGAACTTCGGCTTGAGCTTGGAAATCTTCACGGCGAGTTCCTGCAGTTCGACGAGCTCTACGGCTTCGCGGGCTGCGCGAGCGGTCTTGAGAGCTTCGACGTGGCGGAGGTTCGAGCGGTTGGCTTCGAAAGCCTTGCCTTGCGGGATGAGGAAGTTCCGGGCGTATCCGGCGCGGACTTTGACAACATCTGCTTCGGCACCAAGGCCTTCGATTTTTTCTTTGAGAATAACTTGTGCGTTGGCCATGGGAATCAGTGGTAAAAGTTCGTTTGGGGGCGGTGATTTAGGCTCCGCCCCAAAACGAGTCAAGAAGAATGAAGGTTTATTCCGAGGCGAAGCTAAGAATTCCCAAAGACCGAAGCATTTCCACCGCTTGGGCGTCTGGTTTCAAAGTTGGTTCAGGGGTTTCTTCATAAACTCCTCATCGCGAAGTTTCCTCAAATACTCGAGATAACGCTGCTGGGCAAGCAGATCGGGGTTGTTCGCGACCGGAACCTCCTGCCCGTATTTTTTCCAAGGACCGTAAGGAACCTGCCCGGCCTCGACGAAGCGCCAGTGCACTTTCTGGCCGGAGCGCAAGCTGAGGTAGTCGCGGATCGAGGGCGATAGGTCGATCCCCGCCGCGCCGTTCTCCGTGGTTTTCGGCGGCTTGGTGCCGAAGACGAATTCCCAGTCATCGGTCACCCACGGCCCGCAATCCTCCCACTGCGCGTAACAACTCCGGCTGCCGTTGTAAATCTGGACCCAGCGGCCTTTGCAAACCGTCTTGCCCGGATCCGGACTCATCCGCGCGAACCACGGCACGACCCTGGCGGCTTCCGGCTTGTGCCTGCCGTAGCCCAGCACGTCATTGTACGGCAGCGCGATATAAAACGAATTGAGCTTGGGCACGAAACCCTTCGGCCGGAATTCACCGGTCGTGTGGTTCGCCACCCGGTTCGCCGGCTCCGGATCATCGTATCCGCCGAAATTGGACGCCCAGTTCTGGTCCCAGGACGACTTGCAGTTCGGTGTCGGATTGCGCGACGTCGGCTGCTCGCCAATCCAGAAAATCGTGCAGGTCACGTGGGTTTTCCACGGATAGAGCACCCGCGCGGTGGAAGCCGCCGGAGGACGCACCGGCACCAGCGGGCGGCTGCCCGTGGGCACCACGACCCTGGGAGTCGTCCCCTGCCCGACCGCCGCCCCGCTGGCGAAGACGCCCGGCACGACAAGAACAAGCACAAGGGTTTTGAAGCAAAATCGAACCATGATGCGAGGCTCGACGGAGATTTCGGCAATCGTTCACGACCGCCCCAGCCGCCGGTTCACTGTTCCGTGGCGGCGTCGTCGCCGTAGAAACTCTTGATGTATCCGTGCTCGACGAGCGTGTCCTGCCACGGAGCGAGCACGTTCGGATCCCGGAAAATCCGGCCGGCGATCGCCAGCCACTCTTCCGCCTTGACCAAATTATCGCTGTCATAGGCGAGGGCCGCCTGCGCGTAGTAATAAAACGGCGAGTCATCGAGGAAATCGTATTTCCCGGCAAGGATCGTCACCTCGTCGTTCAATCCGAGCCTCTTCTTGCAGAGCAGAATCTTGAACTCCACCAACCGCCCGAGGGCGGTGTTCTCCGGCGGCAGAATTTTCATGATCTTTTCAAACAGATCCACGGCCTTCTTCCACTCCTTGGTGACGAAATAAACCTCCGCGACGTTGAAATCGATACTGGGGTTGTCCTTGGCCAGGGCGCGGGCCTTTTCAAACTGGTCGAGCGCCTTGTCGAACGAGCGCATTTCCACGAAGCAGCTGCCCCGCAGGTTGTAGATTTCCGGGCTGTCGGTGAAAATCTTCGCCGCCTTGTCGAGTTCCTCGAGGGTTTCGAAGACCCGCTTCTGTTGGAAAAGACGGTTGCCCTCGCTGAGATGCTTGATGAATTCATTCCGGCTTTCCTCAGGGAGATTGAGGAACGCCTGCTGGTTGGGCTGCAAGGCCTCCTTGTTGACGACGGGATTTTTCTCGGCCGGCACGGCCTTGTCTTGTGCCGAGAGCGGAGCGATCAAAACGAACAGGGAGAAAAGGGAAATGGATTTCATGGGCGTCTGTTGAGGCGCAAATTAAGCAGCGAATTTGAAATCGGCAAGCCGTCGTTCACGCCGATTTCAATACGACCCGCCCGGATATCCGTGGCGGTCAGATCCGGAAATCGCGGGCCGCCGCAGCGCGACGTTCCAGCCCAAGGCGTCGAGAATTTCCGCCCACGCCGTCATATCCGCCAGCATGCGCCGGTTTTGCCTCTCCATTTGGAGGCTGATCTTCCCGAGAAATCAATCCCCGGGACCGCTTTCAGACCCTGAAGCCAAATGATCTTTTTCCAACACGCGCTGAATGGCTATCGGCTGGATCCCGCCCCGTAAGTGAGACCTTCGCTTTAGCGGCTACGAATTATTGTCATTTCTACGTAGTTTCGGGGCTATTCAAAATAGTCCGCACCGGTTCATTGTCTCTAATTCCTTCCCGATCCATGCACCCTTTTCCCCACTTCCCCCCCGAAGGACCGCCCACGGTCAGAATGGCCCCACTCTCGCCATGAGGCAGGTGGATTGCATCACCCGTCCAGTGACGGCCTCCATTTTGATCGTGGGCGGCAACCGTTCTTCCGCCGTCTCCCCTTGCCCGCGAGGCGCTGGTTTCCAGCGTGTGGAACATTGAACGCCACGGCGAGGAACACGGATTCCCGCTTGACCTCGGGGCGGCGAGTGTTGACGTTCCTCCGTTCGCCTTCAGGAGTTCCTTGCCCCGCACCGTTTTTCTTCAGGCTTGCCAGCTGGAATGACGCGGCGTCCGGACTCCGGAATCCATCCACTTTTACGATTTACTCTCTTATTTTCAACAACATCCATGTTCAAAAAGCTTTTTGGAAACCTGTTTTCTAATGATATCGGCATCGACCTAGGCACTGCGAATACCCTGATCAACGTCAAGGACCACGGCATCGTTTTACGCGAACCGTCGGTCGTCGCAGTCAAAGCCGGCACCAACGAGGTGCTCGCCGTGGGGGATGATGCGAAACGCATGCTCGGCCGCACGCCGGGCAACATCGTCGCGATCCGCCCTCTGAAAGACGGCGTGATCGCGGATTTCGAAGTCACCGAGGCGATGCTCCGCCACTTCATCCGCAAGGTGAACAAGGGCCGCCGCTCGAATCCGCGGGTGCTTATTGCCATTCCTTCCGGCATCACCGAGGTCGAGCGCCGCGCCGTCCGCGAATCCGCCGAGCAGGCCGGAGCGCGCGAGGTTTATCTGATCGAAGAGCCGATGGCGGCGGCGATCGGCGTGGGACTTCCGGTCCAGGAAGCCGCCGGAAACATGATCGTCGACATCGGCGGCGGCACCACCGAGGTGGCGCTGATTTCCCTCTCCGGCATTGTTTACGCCCGCAGCGTCCGCACCGCCGGCGACGAATTGGACGAGGCGATCATCCAATACATGAAGCGCGCCTATAACCTGATGATCGGCGAGCGCACCTCGGAAGACATCAAGATCCGCCTCGGCTCGGCCGCTCCCCTGCCCAAGGAAATG
Organism: Luteolibacter sp.; assembly: GCF_058122085.1. Lineage (NCBI taxonomy): Bacteria > Pseudomonadati > Verrucomicrobiota > Verrucomicrobiia > Verrucomicrobiales > Verrucomicrobiaceae > Luteolibacter > Luteolibacter sp. Next base: position 47,887 of record NZ_JBIKBQ010000003.1, read on the forward strand.
ACCATGGAGGTCAAGGGCCGCGACCTCGTCGCCGGACTCCCCAAAACCATCACCATCACCTCGCAGGAAATCCGCGAGGCCATGGCGGACCCCCTCAGCACCATCGTTGACGCCGTCCGCACCACTCTCGAGCGCTGCCCGCCGGAGCTCGCCGCCGACCTCGTCGATCGCGGCATCGTGCTGGCCGGCGGCGGGGCCTTGCTCAAGGGGCTTGACCGCCTCCTGCGCGAGGAAACCGGCCTGCCCGTCCACATCGCCGAGGATCCCCTCAGCGCCGTGGCCGAAGGCACGGGCAAGGCACTTCAAGAGCTTCCACTCCTGAAGCGGGTCGCCAGCATGGACCGTTAATCGGACTTTCACTGACCCATTCCGGCCATGAAGCCGCTCAACCTCATCGCGCTGCTGCTCTTCCTCGGAGGAGCGCTCTGGGCATTCACCCAAAGCGACCGCGCCGTGCGCGAGGTGCAGGACCTTTACTTTTCGGCGATGTCGCCGTTCTTGAAATCCGGCTCGCAAATGGAAACCCAGGCCCGCGCGTTTCTCCATGAAACCCGTCATTCGAGGGAACTCGAAGTCGAGCTCGAAACCGTCCGCAGCGAGCTCGGGCGCCTGCGGATCATCGAGTCGCGCTATCGCGAACTCGAACTCGAAAACGAGCGCTTCCGGCATGCCCTCGATTACAAGAAGGCCACCCACTTCGACGTGGTCCCCGCCCAGGTCATCCGCCGCCAGCCGACCACCTGGTGGCAGACCGTGGACATCGACGCCGGCCAGGAGCGCGGCATCGGCACCCAGCTCGCCGTGCTGTCTAACGAAGGGCTCGTCGGCAAGATCGACCGCATCTACAAGGACCAGAACCGCTCGTCCGTGCTCCTGCTCACCGACGAGAAATGCCAGGTTTCCGCCCGCGTCGAGGGCTCGCCGGAAGTCGGCATCCTCAGCGGCCAGCGCGGCCGCTTCGACGGCAACCCGCTGCTGCGGCTCAAATTCCTGTCAACCGACGCCGCGCTCCGTCCGGGGCTCCGCGTCTTCACCACCGGCCGGGGGGGGATCTTCCAGCCTAACATTCTACTTGGAACCATCGATTCCGTCGAAAAAGGCGCGCTGGATTCCGAAGCTCTCGTCCGGCCCTCGGTGAACTTCGCGGATCTAGGCACGGTTTTCGTCGTGCTCTCCGCCGCTCCCTGACCCGTCCGTGATCCGCTACTCGTTCATTACGATCCTGCTCCTGCTCGCCTCCTTCGTGGTGCAGCAGTTCCTGCCTGCGTTCACGAGCATCCACCAGTCGCGCATCATGCTCATCCAGCTGGTGTTCCTCTGCTCGGCGGTCACCGTCGGCCAGCCCACCATGCTGCTGCTCGCCTTCATCGGCGGGTTTTTCTGGGACGCCCACTGCGCCCTCGGCCCGCACGGCGGGGACGCGGAAGTCTATACCCAGCAGGTCGAGTCCCTGCGCTTCGGCTACTCGATCCTGCTCTTCGCCGCGATGGGGTTCCTGATGCAGGGAATCCAGCCGCTCTTCAAACAGGGGAAATGGCAGTTCTCCGCGTTCCTGACCGGCATCGCCATCTTCCTCTATCTGGCGGCCGAATATGCCATCATCAACTTCGTCCGCGGGGACTTCATGCTCTCCAAGGCCACCCTCCTGCAAATGGTTTTCACCTCGCTGCTGACCATGTTGTTTTCCCCCTTCGTTTTCTGGCTGCTCTTCCGCGTCGCGAAATCCTGCGACCACTCGATCAATCCCGACGCCGGCCGCAAACGCCGCCACGCTTACTGAGGCCATGGAACCCAGCTACCGCTTCCGACTCTACCTGCTGACGGCCCTCGTGCTCGTCGGCTTCGGCGCGCTGCTTTCCCGCCTCTATGACTTCCAGATCGTCCGCCGCGACGATTTCCTCCAACAGGTGCCAGGCAACCGCACCGTCACCGTCCGCGAGCCCGGCATCCGCGGCGAAATCACCGACCGCAACGGCATCACCCTTGCCCGCAACCTCCGCAACTACGAGGTCTCCTTCAACCTCGACGAAATCCGCCAGGCCTATCTATCACAACACACCGAGGACCCGACCATCCAGCGCCTGACCCGGGAAGACGGCCTGCCCCGCAAGCGCTCGGAGAAGGACATCGTCGCCATCGTCCGGGACGGCCCCATCCGCGTGCTCGGCGACCCGAGCCTCAACCTCGCCCGCCCCTACAAGGCCGGCGACCTCCGCACCCACTTCCTCACCCACGGCGGGCTCATCCCCTTCAGCTACCGCTCCGATCTCAGCTACGAGGAGTTCTCCAAGTTCGCCGAGCACAACCTCGAACTGCCCGGAGTCTATCCGAGCATCCGCCCGCAGCGGCACTATCCCTACGGCGCGCTCGCGAGCCACGTCCTCGGCTATTTGAAACAGTGGGAAAAAGGCGACGTCCCGGACAGCGCCACCCGCCAATTCAACCACTACATCGGCGATGAAAAAGGCATCGCCGGCGTGGAAGCCTCGATGGACGAAACCCTCCGCGGACCGGAGGGACAGAAGACCATCGTCAAGGACGAAAAAGGCCGCACCATCCGGATGTCCGACTACACCAAGCCCGGCATCGGCGCCAAACTCCGGCTCACCATCGACGCCCGCGTCCAGTTCCTGCTAGAGAACACCCTGCGTCTCGCGGGCCGCGCCGCCGGCGTGGTGATGGACGTCAACACCGGCGAGGTCCTCGCCATGGCCTCCGTGCCGGACTACAACCCGAACGACTTCATCCCGAGCATTTCCCAGAAGAACTGGGACGCCTATCGGGCCAACATGCAGCTCGCCCCGTTCACCAACCGGGCGATTTCCGAGTTCACTCCGGGCTCGACCATGAAGATCCCCACCGCCATCGCGGGCGCCCTGGCAGGCAACGCCACCCGCAGTTACTCCTGCGACGGCTACGTCACCTACGGCAACAAGAACGTCGGCTGCTGGATCTGGAACCTCCACAAGGGCAGCCACGGCGGCCAGGATCTATCCGAAGCGATCCAGCATTCCTGCAACCCCTACTTCAACAAGCTCGCCAACACCATCGGCTGGAGGGCGATGGTCGAGGGCTGCCAGCTCGTCGGCATCGGCAAGCGCACCGGCATCGAGCTGCCCAAGGAAGACGCCGGCATCCTGCCCGGCAGCCGCGCGTGGCGCAGCGCCAACCCTTCCCTCACCATGACTCCCGCCCTCAACGCCTTCCTCTCTATCGGCCAGGGCGACTCGTTGGCCACCCCGCTCCAGCTGTGCGCCGTCACCGCCTGCGTCGCCAACGGCGGCAAATACTACAAACCCCGGATCGTGAAAAAGGCGGTGAGCGAGGACGGCAAAACCGTCATTCCGGACGTCCCCAAGCTTGAAATCGATCTCACCCGGTCGGGGATCAAGGCGAGCGACATCGAGCTCATCCGCAAGGGCATGCGGATGTCCACCAACGACCCCGGTGGAACCTCGGGAAAAGCCAAACTCACGAACATTGTCGTCGCCTGCAAAAGCGGCACCGCCCAGACCACCGACAACGGCAAGAAATCCAACAACTCGTGGGTCATGAGCTTCGCACCCTACGACAACCCGAAATACGCCATCTGCATCCTCGTCCAAAACGGCGGCTCCGGCGGCGGCGTTTGCGGCCCGCTGGTCAACCTCGTCTATCGGGGCATTTTCGCCCGCGACAACGGCGTGAAGCTCCCGCTCAAGCCCATGACCAAGGCCCTCGGAAACACCGACCGCATCGAGAAGACCATCGAGATCTCCCCGGAAATGATCGCCGCCGTCGAAGCTGGAGAGACCGTCCCCGCACCGCCCTCCGTCGCCACCGCCGCGGACCCGCCGCAAGTCGCGGAAGAACCCGCCGGCGAGACCGGCGAGGAAGCCGGCGAGGTCGCCTCCGGCATCCACACCCCTCCCTCCACCACCGTCACCCCCACCCCGACCATCACCCCCGAGGTGGATGCCGAGGGCTCGGTGATTCCCAAAGCCATCCCCGTCACAGACCCCTGATTTCCCCAACACATCAAACATCAATTCCCTAACCAACAAACTCCCATCCATATGATCCAACACATCAAAAGACTCCTCGGCATCGGCAAACCCAACCCCGCCCGCGGCAACAGCATCGTCGTCAACGTCGAGAAACTCGAACGCCGCGTCGCGCTCCTCGAGGACGGCGTGCTCGAGGAATACACCGTCGAGCGCGAGGGCGACCAGAACATCGTCGGCGGCATCTTCAAGGGCCGCGTCAAAAACATCGAGGGTGGCCTCAAGGCGATGTTCGTGGACATCGGCCTCGACAAGAACGCCTTCCTTCACTTCTGGGACGCCATCCCCGCCGCGCTCGACGCGGGCCTCGAGGAAATCCAGCGCGAAGGCAAAAGGAAGCAGCAGAAAAAAATCAGCTCCAAGGACATCCCCGACATCTATCCGATTGGTTCGGAAATCGTCATTCAGGTTTCCAAAGGCCCCATCGGCACCAAGGGTCCGCGCGTCACCACCAACATCTCGCTGGCCGGCCGCTATCTGGTCCTCATGCCCTTCACCGAGCAGTTCGGCATCTCCCGCAAGATCGAGGATCCCAAGGAGCGGCAGCGCCTGCGCATCATCACCCAGAAGCTCCAGGTCCCCGAGGGCATGGGCATCATCATGCGCACCGCCGCCAGCGGCATCCGCCGCCGCCACCTCGTCCGCGACCTCCACATGCTCCTCGAACAGTGGGACGAGATCGAAGCCCGCCGCGCCAACAACCCCGCCCCCGCCTGCATCTTCCAGGAGCCCGGCCTCATCGAGCGCACAGCCCGCGATTTCCTCACCGAGGAAATCGACCAGGTCATGTGCGACGACGCCGAGACCACCGAGATGATCCGCGAAATCGCCGGGAAAATCTCCCGCCGCGCCAAGCGCCGCATCCACTACATGCCGTCCGCCGCCGGCCAGCCGATCTTCGAGCGCATCAACATCCAGAAACAGATCGACGAGGCGTTCTCCCGCCAGGTCTGGCTGCCCTGCGGCGGCTATATCGTCATCGATGAAACCGAAGCTCTCATCGCCATCGACGTCAACACCGGCCGCAACCGCGGCTCCAAGGACGTGGACAAGATGATCCTCGAAACCAACGTCGAGGCCGCCGTCGAGGTCGCCCGCCAGCTCCGCCTCCGCAACATCGGCGGGCTGGTCGTCATCGACCTCATCGACATGCGCCACCGCAAGGACCAGCAGACGGTTTACAAGGCCATCAAGGAGCGCCTCAAGAAGGACAAGGCCAAGACCCAGGTCCTCCAGATCTCCCCCGTCGGCCTGATGGAAATGACCCGCCAGCGGCTCAACGAATCGCTCCGGGACTCGATGTACGAGCCCTGCCCGTATTGCCAGGGCCGCGCCCGCGTCAAAACCCCGATGACCATGTCCATCGAGATCCAGCGCCGCCTGCACACCGTCATCCAGAAACGTCACGACTCCGTCGGCGACATCATCGTCATCGTCAACAGCGACGTCCTCAACCGCTTCAAGAGCGAGGACGCCAAGCTCCTGATGGAACTCGAGCGCTCGCATTCCGGCCGCCTCATCTTCCGCTCGGATCCGACCATGAACCGCGAGAAATTCCTCATCATCGACGCCGCCACCGAGAAGACCATCGACCAGAGCTGACACCCCGAAGCGTCCCGCCCAATACTGTCAGAATAGCGCAATAAATTAAGAAGATTCAACCACGGATGAATAGGATGAAAATGCACTCTTTATCTGTGTTCTTCATCTGCGTCCATCTGCGTCCATCTGTGTTTGAAAATTCTTGAAGTGACAGCATTGAGCGTCCCGCCTGTCTCAGTCGGGGCGCGCCTTACCAACTATCCGCTTCTACCAGCTTCCGTGGATTACTCCTCACTCATCGCCAAACGCCGCGACCGCTTCTCCGAGCTGGAAGAAGCGGTGGGCGATCCCGAGCTTTTCGCCGACCCCAAGCGCGCCACCGAGATCCTTCGCGAGCACGGCAAGCTCAAGCAAACCCTCGAACTCTGGGACAAGCTCCAAGCCGCCAAACGCCACCTCGCCGACAACCAGGAACTCGCCAAGTCCGACGACCCCGAGTTCTCCGCGATGGCCGCCGAGGAAATCCCGGCGCTCGAAACCGAAATCGCGAACTTCGGCACCGAACTCCAATACGCGCTGCTCCCCGCCGACCCCAACGAGAACCGCGACGCGCTGATCGAAATCCGCGCCGGAGCCGGCGGCGACGAAGCCTCGCTCTTCGCCGCCGAACTGATGCGCATGTATCAACGCTACTCCGACCTCCGCGGTTGGAAATGCGAGCACCTCGAAAGCAGCCCGTCCGAAGTCGGCGGTTTCAAGGAAGTCATCCTCAAGGTCACCGGCCAGGAAGTGTTCCGTTATTTGAAATACGAGTCCGGCGTCCACCGCGTCCAGCGGGTGCCCGCCACCGAGACCCAAGGCCGCGTCCACACCTCCACCGTCACCGTCGCCGTCCTGCCGGAGGCCGAGGAGGTCGATGTGGAATTGAAACCCGAAGACCTCCGCATCGAAGTCTGCCGCGCCGGCGGAGCGGGCGGCCAGCACGTCAACCGCACCGAATCCGCGGTGCAGATCTTCCACCTTCCCACCGGGCTTTACGTCCGCTGCGAGGACGGCCGCTCGCAGATCAAGAACAAGGAAATGGCGCTCCAGATCCTCCGTTCCAAGCTCTACGAGCAGAAACTCCGCGAACAGCAGGAAGCCTACTCCAGCCACCGCCGCTCGCTCATCGGCTCCGGCGACCGCTCGGAGAAGATCCGCACCTACAACTTCCCGCAAAGCCGCATCACCGACCACCGCATCGGCTTCACCTCGCACAACCTGACCGGCGTGATGGCCGGCGACCTCACCGAGTTCACCAACGAGCTCCAGAAGACCGAGATGGACGAGCGCCTGGCCGAAGCGGGGCTTTGACCGCTGCCCGAAGCCGCGTAGGCATCGGACCACCACCCAAGCGACACAGGCCCGGCATGACGCCGGGCCTTTTCGTTTCCAACCCTAACCTCCCATGCCCCTACCGGTTTACCACTACACCAACCTTCCACCATCATGCCCCATCAGCAAAGTGCCGCACGCCAACTCCGGCGGCATGTCATCACCTATCAGGACATGTGCCGGGCCAACCGCACAGTCGTCCGCGAACTGGAAGCACTCTGGTTCTGGCACAAGCGCCTTGAGGCCGTTGACGTCTATTGGGTCGCCGCGTCATGGGACTGCTACGGCTGGTATCAGGGCGACATTTACATCCCGGCCATCACCGGAGCCCGACTCTCCGACCTCATCCTCGGCCAGCACACCCGCCTGGAAAACAAACCGGCCATCGTCCCCAAGTGGAAGTTTGTGGCATGGCTGGCCTGCCGGATTTCCCGCCGGCACCTCACACCGCTGAAAGTCAGCTAAGAGCGGTGAGGTCACCGGCACCACCAGCAAGTCGCCCGCCCAACTGCCGTGACCCACCACAATCGCCGGCCTCACCTTGGAACTGCTTAGATCCGTGAACGGAATCGGCAGCAGAACCACATCATCGCGTGAGCAGAACCTTGTAAACGTCGTCGGCTTGGTTGTCCCAGACACCTGTCAGCGACCGTTGCCCCTGATCCAGCCACTCCCGGCGCTCGGCGTCGTCCTGCGCGGTCTCAAGCGAGATTTGCACCACCGAGTTTTCCGCCAGCTCCAACGGCTCAAGCGGACGGAGTTTCCCTCCCTCGTAAATGGCTCGGATGGCGACAGTCGTGCCCGCAGCATAACCGCCATTTCACCTGGATCAATCCCTTTCCCACCACGCCATTACCCTCACCCGACACGCCAATCTCATCACTGAAGCGCAATTTCCCCACCACCACTCCTCTCAATTCTCTCAACGCTACCAAAACCACTCATCACGCCAAACACACCTCGACCAACAAAAGCTGAAACGCTGAAAACTGAAATTCTGAAATGAGCCAGAGGACCGCGCTCCCGCAACCCTCTGGCTCTTCCGACTTTCAGACTTTCGACGCCTCTCCAATCCAACATCCAAAATTCAACATTCAAAATCATCATGTCTCACTTCACCACCATCCAAACACAGATCCGGGATCTTGACGCCCTGCGCGACGCGTGCGGCGAACTCGGCCTGGGCTTCACCGCCAACGCCAAGTGCCGCGGCTATGCCGGTGTCACCCGGCTCACCGCACGGCGGAAATCTACGCCGAGCTTCTCTTTTTCTTGAGGAGCAAGGGCAAACCGATTCCCACCAATGACATCTGGATCGCCGCGCAGGCGCGGCAATCCGGCGGCGAACTGGCCGCTCGCGACGGCCACTTTGCGGCCCTGCCGATGCTGAGGATGGCGATGGAAATTCCATTGGAGGGCTAGCGACAACCGCTTGGGCCGGTGAGGGGTGCTGGAATGCGTGCTGGCAGACGGGCATTTCCCGGAAACTGTGGCATTGCATCCGGGTGTGGATTTCAGATTTCAGACTCCTCCGGATAGGGATCCGGTGGCCAGCCCGGGGGAAACTTGCGGTAGATCTCCTGATAGGCCAGCACGGTGGCGGGAGGTTCATTCCTCCGCGCCTCGCGCTTGGCGGCGAGGGTGTCGCGATCCATTTTCCGCCGCATCTGACGGAGTTCTTCCGCACGGGCCTTGCGCTCCGCCTCTTTCGCGAGTGCCACGGATGGATCGTAGTCGGTGCCGGGATCTTCCTCACGCGAGCCGAAATCAATCAGATGCAGGCGCGGAAACGAGTATCTCCAATCCGCCCCGAGTGATTTCAGACGGCGGAAAATCAGCTGGTAAACCGGACTGAGATCCGCCCGCCGCGCAAGCCCCCACGATCCCATGTAGAAACGCATGTAGTCGCCACCATCCCAGCCACTCCACATTCCATCCTCGGACTTTTCCTCCCTGTCATTCGATCCCTCGAAAAAATCGGCGATCACTCCGGCACTGCCACGAAACGACCCCAGGTCCACCACCCGGCCATCGGCGGCGATGACCTCGTGGTTGTCGGAAAAAACGTCCCACAAACAAAGCCCCAGCAACTCGGCAGGTTCGTCGATGGCCTGCTCCGCGGAGACCTCCAGATTTTCCAGCGGGTTCTTCGCCAGAAACTCCTCGAACGTCGGTTCCGGCTCCTCCGGCGGAGCCTGCGTGACCTCGCCCTTCCGGCGGCTCAGCGTTAAACCGAGGTTTTTCATGTTTCTCGAAAACTCCAGACTCTCCGCGTACCGCACCTCTGGCGAGGGGTGATAACACGCGAACAACAACGGTGAACTCCCCCACCCTTCCGGGCATAACTCCGCGATCAAGGCGGGGTCTTTCATACCGCCTGGAAACAGGCGGCCGAGGAATGCGAAAGCTTCCTGTTCGGAGAGGTTCATGGGGAATTGAAGAAACTCAGTTGGGAATGCGCCTGCCTGCATCGGTGAGCCGATAGCGTTGAGTCGGGCTGCGGGGGGAATCCGGCGCGGTCATTTCGATCACGCCGGATGCCAGCGCGGGATTCAGGTGGTTTTTCCGGAAGGTTGGCTTGTGCCGCAGTCCAAGGCGTCGGAGCAACTGATCCGAAGTGAGTTCAATGTCGCTGCCGTAAGCCTTGAGCAGGGCTTTTACTTGGTCGCTTACTTGATCGCTTACTTGGTCGCTTGCCGGAGTCGCATCCAAGGTTTCCCGGATGATCGTGAGCATGAATTCGACAAATGGAGTTGCTTCCGCCAAGCGGTCGGCAGCACCGAGGGCCTCGTAATATTCCGCCTGACGGTCCCGCACCAGACTCTCGACCGGCAGGTATGCCAGCTCCGCATGCCAGCGCGATAGGGAAAGCGATTGCCAGAGCCGGCCCAAACGCCCGTTTCCATCCGAGAATGGGTGAATGAACTCGATCTCGTAGTGGAGAATGGAACTGGCAATCAACGGATGTAGATCCGTCCCAGCCAGCCATTGGAAAAGATCTCCCACCAGATGCTCCACCCGCTCCGCCGGCGGAGCCATGTGAATCAATTGCTCTCCCCGATAAACACCGACTCCTCCAGGCCGGAACATGCCGGCGTGATCCACCAGCGCCTTCATCATGATTCCGTGAGCGCCGAGAAAATCCTCCACCGACTCCGGTTTCCAAGTCGGCAGCAGGTCGTAGCTCTCGATGGCGTTTCGCACTTCCTGGATTTCCCGCATCGACCCGATCACCCGCCTGCCTTCGAGAATCGCCGTGACCTGATCAATTCCGAGGCTGTTGTTCTCGATCCCCAGCGAGGCCTGAATCGACTGGATGCGGTTCGACTTCCGAAGCTGCGGCGAAAGCGGCAAATCCCGCCCACCCCACCGCCCGATCCGCTCGCAGATTTCCCCGACCAAGTTGAGTTGGCCCGGGGTGATGGTGAACGGTGGGTGGTAGGGCGTGGGCATGATGGCTGAATCCTTAAGCCTCCCGCGCCAGCGCGACGCACGAGGGCATGTGGTCGGTTGGATCTTGGTCAGGGTCCATGATCAGGCGCGGCGGATGAGGATGATTTCATCGCGAACGATTCTTGTCCCGCTCCGCGAGAACTTGCAACCATCGTTCCAGTGGCATGACCCCCTAACGCCCCGAGGCCGCCTCAGGACACGGAGCTTGCCGGTGGTCTTTCAAGAGATGAAACCATTCTGGAAACCAGGCTGGCGGGTTCGCGGGGCGTTCTTTAGCGTCTTGCCATGATCGGCACGTTCACTTTGGTGATTGAGACCTCCACGCCCCGCGCCTCGCTCGCGACCATCGGGCCGGGCGGGCATTTGGAGCAGCGCGAGTTCACCAGCGACCGCAGCCACAACGCCGTGCTGTTTTCCCCGCTCAAGGAACTGCTCGACGCGCGGGACGGGATTGAAATCGGTCTCGTTCTCGTCGGCAGCGGACCCGGCAGTTACAGCGGCACGCGGGTGGGAATCGCCGCGGCGCAGGGAGTGGCGATCGCTTGCGGTTGTCCCGCGGTGGCGGTGCCGTCGATCCTCGCGGTGCCATCGGCGCAAGGCGGCGCGCCATGCCTGGCCATCGGTGACGCCCGCCGCGGCAGTTTCTGGACGGCGCGGATGGAGAACTCCCGGCTGCTGGCGGAACCCGAACTCACCGATGCGAGCGGGCTGGAAGCCATCGTCTCTGGCGCGATCGCGGACGGGTTGGCGGTTTTTTCTTTTGAAGAACCCGGACGCTTTCCCCTGCCGCCGGAGCTTCAAGCGCAAGTGCGCCTCGAATTTCCGAACGCGCAACGCCTCTGGCTGACATGGCTGGCGACGCCCCCGGAGACCCGGGAGAAATGGCTCACCGAGTCGCCGCAGCCGATGTATCTCAAGCCCCCGCACATCACCCCGGCCAAGCCTCAAGGTAGTCGAGGACTTCGGTCCGCGTCTCAAAGTCGAAGAGCGGACTGAAGTCCTGGTCTACTTTTTCTGCCAGACGGTGACCAGCGAGGTGGTCCACTGGAACTTGCGGGCGGTTTCGCGGATCAGGAAGGGCTCGTCCGCCCGGCGCAGCAGCGTGAAGGAAGGCGCGAGCGTGGATTCCAGCCACTCGAAAGTCCCGCCAACGGGCCAGTTCCGCGGCGGGGTGAATTCCTCAAGCCACGTGCACGGCGTGGCCAGCACGAGCTCGCCGCCCGGTTTCACCAAGGCGGGAAGCCGGGCTAACAACCTCTCCGGCTCCGGCAGGCGGCAGAGCAGGTTCGCCGCGTGGACGCGATCGAAAGCACCGAGGTCCGGCGACAGGTGCATGGCATCGCCCTGTTGGAAACTGAGCCTGGAGCCGTCAATCCCGGCGGGCAGCCGGGCTTCGAGAGCCGTCACTAAGGACGCTTCCTCACGGCGGTCGAAGGCCAGCGGTTTTCCACCTCTCAGAGTCTCCGCGGCATGGATGAAAGCGTGGGAGAAATCGATTCCTATCACCTCGCGGCAAGTGCGGGACATTTCACAGGCCGAGCGGCCGACGGCGCATCCGAGGTCCAAGCCGCGGTCCGCGGTTCCCGGAGAGAAATGCGCGGTCGTGCGGACGGCGAAGTCCAAGGCCTCGCGCATGTCCGCCGGCCAGGCGCGATCCGGTGTCAGGATTTCCTCCGGCTTGCCGAAATGGAATAACAGATACTCCGCGAGAAGCTTTTCGGATTCGTAGATGGAGCTCATCGCTGTAGCCGGCCCTCCACCTCGTCCGCGCGATGATAGCCGGCTTGCGCTTCTCTCAGCGAGACGGTGCCGTTGCGGTTGGTGTCATAGAAATCGACGACTTGCTTCCCGGTGTAATGGACCGTCATCGGCGTGCCCTTGAAGCGGTTGATGCCGTGGTCCACCTCTTTCACGGTCAACTCACCATTGCCATCATCATCCCAGCGGTCGAATTTTTCGAGGAGTCCGAGCATCTGCCGCTCGGTCCGGTTTTCAGGAGTGACAGGTCCGGGACCGCTGGCGCAGGCAGCGAGGGAGAAAACCAACGGCACAATCGAGAGCTTCATCATGGATTGAGGCTGGCGCGGCAGCGGGAAACGGGCAAGCTCGGAAGCAACGCATGCAAATTCGTCTGATCGTCGCCGGAAAGCCCGCGCTCGCTTATGCCAAAGCGGGTGTGGAAGAGTATCTGAAACGCCTGTCGCGCGCGGGCGGACACGAGCTGGTCGTGATCAAGGCGGGCAGCCGGGACGAGGTTTCGGAGCGGTTGCTAGAACGCTCCCAGGGCTGTTACCGCGTCGCGCTGGACGAGCGCGGCGAGTGTCTGACGACCCGCAAATTCGCCGAGAAACTCGAAGCGCTTGAAATGCGCGGCGACGTGAAAACCATCGCATTCCTGATCGGCGCGGCCGACGGCCACAACGAGGCGCTGCGGGAAAAGTGCGACCTCGTCCTAACGCTCTCCCCGTTCACCCTGCAGCACGAGCTGGCGCTGCTCGTCCTACTAGAGCAGCTTTACCGGGTGGCGTCGCTGAAGAGCGGATCGCCTTACCACCGGGATTGAGCCGCCTGCAAAATCAGCGGCGATATTGGTTCTGCGGCATCATGCCGAACTGACCCTGGCCTTGACCGGCCACCGGGCTGTTCCACGGGATCTTGCTGGTTTCGGAAACCGGCCCCACCGGCTTCCTCACCGGCTCGTTGGCACAGGAAGAGAACCCGAGAATGGCGGAAAGGACGAGGAGCAACAGAGAGAAGTTTCGCTTCATGCCCGACCATAAAAAAAGCTCCGCGGCATGCAAGCCTGCGGAGCTTTTGGAAACAAATAGTTCGATCAGTTGGTTACCGGTTGGGCGAGAATAACGCGGTCACCGGGCTGTAGGCGCACGCCGGAGGCGAGGCTCTCGAAATCGATCTCGGCGATCGTCTGGGTCGGCTCGATCGCGGAGGGCCGCACCCGGCCGATCTTGCGTCCGTCGCGCTCGACCAACAGGCCGGTCTGCGGAGTGAAGCCGGAGTTCGAGCCGGCTCCGATGACCAGGAAGCCCCAGTCCTGATTCACCGCAGTGACGACCGCGACCATCGAATTGCGGCCGATCCGCGAGCTGCGCTCGATCATCCGCTTGGAAAGGCGGTCCAATTCCGCGCGGTTGGTGGCGAGACTTTTCTCCGCACCGCCGACAAGGACTTCGAGCTCCTCAAGTTTCGTCTGCTTGGCCTTCTTGTCGTCTTCGACCTGTTGGATTTTTTCCGGCAGGGTGTCGAGAGTCACGCCACCGCCGAGATCGGCAAGGATCTTGTTGACCTCATCAAGGGCTTTTTCAAGCTGGCCGAACTCCTCGTCCTGCCCTTTGAGGTCCTCGTTCACTTTGGCTAGGTCGTTGGTCAAACCGCTTCCGGTAGAGGTGAGGAATGAAACGTTCTGGGTGAGTGTGTCCTGCTTTTCCTTGGAGTCAGTGAGCTTCTTTTTCTCGTCCCCGATGTTCTTGCCGGCGACGGCAATATCAGCGTCAGTTTGGTTTTTCGTGGCGATAGTCTCGATCCTGTCGATTTCAAGAGCCTTGAACTTCTGGGAATAGCTGAAGGACAAATACGCGGCACCGCATGCGGCGAGGATGGCGACGGAGTAAAGAATGGGTTTCATGAGTTATCCTTGGAAGGGGTGTTTGAAAAAATCCGGAGATCAGTTGCTGGTGGTTTTTGCAGCCGCTTGGCCGTGAATCACCTGATCCCCCACCATCAGGGTCACGTCCGGCGCCAGGGAATCCGGCACGATGCTGGCAGATGCCGAACCGCTCTCGACCGCGGTGACAAGCAGCTTGGCGATCGCTTCCCCCCCACGCACGACGCTGAGGGTCGAGTTGGTCACCACGCCGGCATTGTTGCCGGAGGCCAGGGTCACGAAGCCCCAGTTCGGATAAATGGAGCGAATCCGTGTTTTCAGCGAGGGAAGTGACTGGCTGTTGCTGAAACTGTCGAACTTGCTTTTGACATCGCCGATTTGAGCGTTCGTGGAAGCATCCTGGGCGGTGAGGTTGGCGAGTTTCGCCTCGTTTGCGGTGATCAACTGGGGCAGCTCCTCGAGGGCGCTGTTGGTCGCGCGCATCTTGGAAGCGAGTTCCTGCAAATCTCCCATCTTGGAAGTCTTGTCCCGGATCCCGTCGAGCTTCTCCTTGTTAGCAGCGATTTTGGCGGTGGTGGCTTCGATCTCCGCCCTGGTTCCGGCATTGGTTTTTTGCAGGGCCGCTTCAGTGGAGGTCAACTGATCGCTATCCGCATCCACGGCGGCGCGTTCGATGGGGAGGGCGGCAAGCACTTCCTGGGCCGCCTTGAGGCGGGCTTGAGCCTTGGTGAGGAGATCCTTTTCGGCCGCGGTCTCCGCGGTGCGAGCCTCGAATTGCTCCTTGTTTTTGGAAGCAATGAGAGCCGAGAGGACGAGGGCGATTGCAGTGAGAATTCCGAAGACTTTGGACATGGGGTTTTTTTGAGTGAGCAGTGAAATCCTTGGGCGGCGCGACACTAGGAAGTCCGGTTTGCCCTCCGCAACCCCAAATTTCAAAGACTTTCAAACTTCCCTCCACCTTGGCTTTACAAAGCCCGCCCCGGGGGGCATCGCTCTGGGCCTCCCATGAAGTCGATTTTCCGTGTCTTTTCTTACTTGCGCCACTACCCGGGCCTAGCGGCAGCCCAGCTTTTCTGCGCGGTCGGCATGACCTTGGCGGTGTTCGTGTTCCCGAACGCGACGGGTTTCGTAATCGACAAAATCATCCCCAACCCCGCGCGCCACCATGAATTTTCTTTTTGGATCGTCATCGCCTTGCTCGGATTTTTGACCAAGGACGGCCTGAATTCCGTCCGGATCTTCATCAATAACATCTTTGAGCAGAAGGTCATCTTCGACATCCGCTCGGATCTTTATGAGAAAATCCAGCGCCTGCCGCTCCAGTGGTTCGACACGCGCCGGACCGGCGACATCATGACGCGGGTGGTCGAGGACGTGACCAACATGGAACGGGTGCTGATCGACGGCATCGAACAGGGGCTGATTGCGGCGCTGCAAGTGCTCGGCATCGGGATTTTCCTGTTTTTCCTCAATCCAACCGTGGCGGCGTGGGCGACGCTGCCAGTGCCGTTTCTGGTAGTAGGCGCGTGGGTTTATTCGACCCAGGGCCGCGACCGCTATCGGAACCAACGCGACGCGGCTTCCGATTTGAACGCGCTGCTCCACGACAACATTTCCGGCGTGCGCCAGATCAAGGCCTACGCGGCGGAGGCGGCCGAGCATTCCCGTTTCAACCAGTTTTCCAACCTGCTGCGGATCGCCACGCTGCGGATGATGAAATGGTGGGCGTTTTACTCGCCGGGCATGTCGTTCCTGCGGATGACCGGCTATGTGCTGGTCCTCGCTTTCGGCGGCGGCGCGGTGATGAAGGGCGAGCTGACCATCGGGGATTTCACGAAATTCCTGCTGTTCCTCTCGCTGTTTTACGAGCCGATCGACCGCCTGAACTCTCTCAACCAGATGATCCTGTCAGGACGCGCGGCGGCGGACCGGGTGTTCGACATCCTGGACGCCGGGGAGGAACCCAACTCCACCCGCGGGGCCGAGCTCCCCGCAGAAATCGCGGGCCACGTGCGTTTCAAAAACGTCACCTTCGCCTATCAGGAACAGCCGACGCTGCACGGAGTCACGCTCGACGCCCAACCCGGCCAGACCATCGCGCTGGTCGGCTCGACGGGTGCCGGCAAAACCACGGTGCTCTCGCTGCTCGCACGCTTTTATGAAGCCACCTCCGGCGAGATCACCATCGACGGAATCGACATCGCCACCCTCGCGAAATCCTCGCTGCGCGGCCGCCTCGCCTACGTCACCCAGGAGCCGTTCCTCTTCAACGGCACCGTCCGCGAAAACCTCCAGCTCGCCAAACGCGACGCGTCCGACGCCGACCTCTGGACCGCCTTGGAAGCCGCCCACGCGGATCGCTTCGTTAGAGACCTGCCCGAACAGCTCGACACCAACGTCGGCGAGCGCGGCGTGAAACTTTCCGGCGGCGAGAAACAGCGCCTCTCGATCGCCCGCGCCCTGCTCAAGAACGCGCCGATCCTATTACTCGACGAAGCCACCGCGTCGGTCGATTCCGAGACCGAGCGCCAGATCCAGGACGCGCTCGACCGGCTGATGGAAAACCGCACCGCCTTCGTCATCGCGCACCGGCTTTCCACGATCCAGAACGCCGACCGCATCTACGTGCTCGAAAAAGGCGAGGTCATCGAGCAAGGCACCCACGCCACCCTGCTCGCCCAAGGCGGGAAATACGCCGAGCTCTGCCAGAAATCCTTCCTGTCTCCCGAGGAGGCGCCTTGACCGGATTTGCGTCTTGTCGCGGAGGCGCGCCGTTGCAAGCCTCCGTCATCTCCAATGGCCGCTCCCCAAAACACCATCGCGCTGGTTTACGACTACGACCAGACGCTCAGTCCGTGCTACATGCAGGACGACGTGTTGTTCCCCGAGTTCGGGATTGATCCCGCGCAGTTCTGGAAAAAGTGCAACGCCCTCGTCCATGACGAGAAGTGGGACGGCGAGCTCGCCTACCTGAAGTGCCTGCTCGACTATCTCGGCATGGACAACGTCACCAACGCCCGCCTCACCGAGCTCGGTGCCGGCCTGCGGTTTTTCCCCGGCCTGCCCGAGCTTTTCGAAGCCCTGCCGAAGGCCGCCCTCCGCCCCGACCACGAAGCGGCCGGCATCAAGATCGAGCACTACATCATTTCCTCCGGCCTCAAGGCCCTCCTCGACGGCTCGCGCCTGCAGCCCTTCGTCAAAGCCATGTTCGGCTGCGAGTTCGGCGAGGATTCCAAGGGCGGCATCAGCTTCCCCAAGCGCGTCATTTCCCACACCACCAAGACCCAGTATCTCTTCCGCATCAACAAAGGCATGCTCGGCTACGACCAGGACGTGAACGACCACATGCCCGCCGAGCAGCGCCCGATTCCCTTTGAAAACATGGTCTACGTCGGCGACGGTCCGACCGACGTCCCCTGCTTCACCGTCATGGCGCGAAACGGCGGCCAAGCCATCGCCGTTTACAATCCCGAGGACGCCACCGGCCGCTCCTTCCGGAAATGTTTCCAACTCTCCACCCACGCCGGCCGCGTCAAACACATCGCCCCCGCCGACTACCGCCAAGGCTCGCACCTCTGGCTGCTGCTCCAGGAAATGGTCACCGAGACCGCCGACCGCATCCTCCGCCGCCGCAGCGAGGAGCGCGAAAACGCGACGGTCGCCGCGCCGACGTTCTGAGAAATAGGCCTCATAGGCCCCATACGACCCATCTCTTCTACGCCCTGCTATTCCTGATAGGCCGTGCGGAATTCGGCTCAATCCAGCCCTTGCGCCTCGTTCATGTGCAAACTTGACTCCACCGCGGTATTACATATGATACCACCGTACTCGTCGCGTTCGATACAAATGTCATCATTTCAGCTCTGAAGTCTGCGAAGGGGGCCTCGTTTCGCCTCATTCAATTGCTGCGGGCCGGCGAGATCCACTCCGCCGTGACCGCTCCACTTGTTTTCGAATATGCCGATGTTGCGAGCCGCCTCGAACTGCTGCCGCATCTCTCGCCATCCGAAATATCCGGGTTCCTCGACTGGTTCGTTTCCGTTTCAAGCCACCACAAGGTCCACTTCCTGTGGCGGCCTTTGCTTCGCGACCCAAAGGACGATATGGTGTTGGAAGCTGCATGTGCGGCAAGTGTCGGATGCATCGTCACCCACAACATTTCCGACTTCGACCGCGCATCCTCTCTCGGGGTCAACATCTTATCGCCACTTCAATTACTCACGATCATTTCACCATCATCATTATGAGTACTCTCAGCATACGCCTTCCCAATTCCATCCATCAGCACGCCAAGCGATTGGCGCAAGACGAGGGAATCTCGGTCAACCAACTCGTCAGCAGCGCGCTTGCCGAGAAACTCTCCGCCCTCGACGCGGAACGTTACTTGAACGAACGCGCCGAACGCGGCAAGTCGGTCGATATCGATGCCATTCTCGCCAAGGTGCCCGACATCGAGCCGGAAGAGCAGGATCGGATCTCTCCGTGACTCAACGCGGCCCGCAGGAACTTCCGCCCCCCGCTATTCCTGATTGGCAGGCCCGTTTCCGCCGCATAGCCTCGCGCCCTTCGATGTCCGCCAAGAATAAATTTCACTTCACCGGGATCTGTGGCACCGCCATGGGAGCCGTCGCCGCCGCCATGAAACAACGCGGCTTCACCGTCACCGGCTCCGACGCCAACGTCTATCCGCCGATGTCCGACTTCCTCCGCGGCCAGGGCATCACGCTGACCGAAGGCTACGCCGAGGAAAACATCCCCGCGGACACCGACGTGGTCATCATCGGCAACGCCATTTCACGGGGAAATCCCGAGGCCGAGGCGGCTCTCGACCGCAAGCTGCTCTATCATTCCCTGCCCGAGGTGATGAAGGAATTCTTCCTCCGCGGAAAACGCAACTTCGTCGTCTCCGGCACGCACGGCAAGACCACGACCTCGTCGATGCTCGCGTGGATCCTCGTCAACGCCGGCCGCGATCCCGGCTACATGATCGGCGGGCTGCCGAAAAACCTCGGCCACGGCGCGCATTTCACCGACTCCGAGTTCAACGTGCTCGAGGGCGACGAATACGACACCGCCTTCTTCGACAAGCGCTCGAAATTCCTCCACTACCTGCCCGAGTGCGTCGTCGTCAACAACGTCGAATTCGACCACGCCGACATCTATAACAACCTCGACGAAATCAAACTCACCTTCCGCCGCTTGCTCAACATCGTCCCCCGCAGCGGCGTGGCCTATATCAACGGCGACGAGCAAAACTGCCTCGACGTTGCGAAAGGCGCGCCCTGCCCGGTCACCACCGTCGGCTTCGGCGAAAATTGCTCGCTACGGATCGAAAGTGTCAACTACCAGCCGGACCGCAGCTCCTTCACCCTCGGCGGCGTCCCCTACTCCACCCGCATGACCGGCGAGTTCAACGTCCGCAACGCCGCCATGGCCGTCGCCGCCGCCACCTTCGCCGGACTCACGCCGAATGAAATCCGCACCGGCCTCGAATCCTTCGACGGCGTCGCCCGCCGCCAGGAACTCCGTGGCGAGGTCCGCGGCATCAAGGTCATCGACGACTTCGCGCACCACCCCACCGCCATCCGCCTCGCCGTGCAGAGCCTGCGCCAGCGCCACCCGGATTCGCGGCTGTGGATTCTGTTCGAACCACGCTCGAACACGACCCGCCGCGCCGTTTTCCAAACCGAGCTGGCGGAAGCCCTCGCCGCCGCGGATTTCGCCATCGTCGCCGCCATCCCCGACCTCCACAAGATCCCGGAAAACGACCGGCTCGATCCCGACCAACTCTCCGCCGACATCGCCCGCCTCGGCGGCCGGGGGTTCTATCTGCCCGACCTCGAAACCATCATCGCCAAGGTCACGGAAACCGCCGAGCCCGGCGACATCATCGCCGTCCTGAGCAACGGCGGCTTCGGCGGCATCCACGGGAAATTGCTAACCGCCTTGGCTTGAGGCCGTTCGCTAGCATCGACTTGGAATCAAACGAGGACAAATCCACAGACGGCGACCACGTGGCAGACGCTGCCGCCGAGCACGAAGAGATGCCAGATCGCGTGGTTGAACGGCAGCCGGTGCCATGCATAAAAAGCGATTCCGAAAGTATAGCCCAAGCCGCCGGCGACCAGCCAGGCCAAGCCGGCCGCCGGCAAGCCGCGGTAGAGGGGGCCGATCGCTAAAACGATCAGCCAGCCCATCGCCAGATAGAGCGCGGTGGAAATCCAATGGTCCTTTTTCCCGCGCCACAAGGTCTTGATCAGGACGCCTATGGCCGCCATCGCCCAGACGATTCCGAACAGCCACCAGCCCGTCGCGCCGCGCAGCGTGATGAGGGTGACCGGCGTGTAGGAACCGGCGATGAGCAGGTAAATGCAGGCGTGGTCGAGCGCTTGGAATCGCGCCTTCCACCGCGGCGAGGTGAAAAAGTGATAGAGCGTGGATGACGAATACAGCAGAATCAGCGAGGTTCCGAAGACCGCGCCGGAAACGACTTTGAGCGGCTCGCCCCACGCCACAAAAAGCATCGCCGCCAGCGCCGCGATGCTGAACACCACGCCCGCCGCGTGGGTCACGAGACTCGCGACTTCTTCACGGTGGGAATCGCATAAGGGCGAGCGGTGGCCAATTTCCAGAAACATCCTGCGGGGCATCTCTTTCGCCCGGGATCGCCCGCTTGTCCAGCCCGCCGAAGTCCTCGACTCCGTGGACCCGGCGCTGCATGCTCCCGTCGATGCGCCGCACGGGAATCGTCCACACTCGCTTTCAATCGCTGGAAATCTGGAAATCGGAGCTGGCCACCGAGTTCCGCGTCGCCGGGGCGCTGCATGCGTCGTTCCACAAGAACCGCTTCCTCACCGGGCTGGCCTGGGACCTCATCGCCGCCGCCGCGCTGCTGCGCAAGGACGGCCCGCCGCGCTCGATCCTGATGCTCGGCCTGGCCGGCGGCACCGCTTACCGGGTGCTGCGCCACTTGCTGCCGGACTGCAAACTCACCGCCATCGACATCGACTCGGAAATCGTCGGCCTCGCCCGCGAGCATATGGAGCTCGACGCGCTCGACATCGAGGTGATCACCGCCGACGCCTATCCGTGGCTCGCGCAAAACCAGCGCCGGTTCGACGTGGTTTTCGACGACATCTATCTGGCTGGCAAGACCGACGTGTTCCGCCCGCAGGCCTGGAATCCCGAGCTGCTCGTCCATCTCCGCCGTGCCACCGCTCCCGGCGGCGTGCTCGCAGTGAACCTGGTGACCGGAGCCGGCCACCGGAAAATGCAGTCGCTCACGCGGAAAATCCTCCGCGACGCTTTCCCCAGAGTGCGCAGCCTCACCACGCCGGCGGGCATGAACGAGGTCCTCGTCGCCGGAGAGGCCGTGGCCACGCGGCCGCAGCTCGACGCCTATCAGGAAAATTTCGGCGACTGGCGCGACCGGATGTTTTGGGACCGCGTCGAGGTCCGGCGGGTCTCCTGATTACTTCGAGCCGCTCACGGCTGCGTGGCAGCCGCCATCCGGGCGGAAGTTCTCTGGCAGACACTTGCAGGATTGCTTCATCGTCATCGGGTCCAGCGGCGTGACGGTGCGGCAGGAGATTGCGGAAAACGCGAGACCAAGGATCGGGAACAGTAGTAGGTATTTCATCGGGTCGGTTGGGTGTTCGGGAGTCCTAGCCATTTCGAGCGGGAAACTCCAGCATTCTCTTTCCGCCCGGAAATTCAGCCCAGCGGCTGGATGTTGGGCACCGAGGGGCCCGTCGCCTGGGCGAAGTGGGTTTTCGAGCGGGCCATGAAGGTCCCGAGGCAGAGGTCGGCGATCGGCAGGACGACGTTGAAATTCTTGTGCATGTAGCGGTGATGCAGCAGGTGGTGGCCGTTGAGCCGGCGGAACCACCAGGGTTTTTCCACGCGCCGGGCCTTCGGCAAATGCATGCACCAGTGGATGTATTCGTAAAAACAGTAATAAGACGCGAAGGCCAGCGCGCCGCCGACCACGAAGGCCCACTGCCCGGTCAGCCAGGAAAGCACCGCGAACGGGATCGCGCCGATCAGGATGATCACCGGACCGTTCCACCACGCCATCGGGATGGTTTCCTTGTCCTTCTCATCGAGCAGGTGATAGGTCTTGTCCGCCTTGAAAGTCCCGTGATGGACGATGGCGTGGGCTTGGAAGGCGTAGCGGAAATTCCCGACCGGTCGGTGCATCACGTATTTGTGAAGCGTCCATTCGAAAAACGAGGCGAAGACGATGCCGACGGCGAGGCCTGCGAGGGCCCAGAGGATGAAGAAGGTCATGAGTGATGAATTGGCGAAATGATTCCTTAAGCCGCCGTGCGGGTATACCCAGCCGGGGAGGATGACAAGCGCCATTGTGGGGCGCGACCTGAGATGACCACGGCATTTTCTTTTTGAATGAAATCCCCCCAGCGCATCCCGATTCTAAGAAAATCCTAGACAAGGCATCCCATTTCGTCTCTGTTTGGCTCGCATGAAAG
>NZ_JBIKBQ010000004.1:0-63514 GCF_058122085.1 Luteolibacter sp.
CGGAAGCCAACAAACCAAGAGGTCCAAATCTCAGCCCGGCCAAATCGCAACTCCCGATCTGGCAGGCATCCTCACGCCCAAATCCAACCTTCAGAAAAAATCAAAAAAACCACTTGGTTCGATCTGATACTACTGACCCCAAAGACGCACCTATCTGGATGCCAAAAAAGTCGCGGAAGCCGTGTGCAAATCCGCGTTGGTGAAATCCTCATGGAATGGCGGCGATCCGAATTGGGGCCGCATCATCCATGCTGTCGGCTACTCCACCGCCCGCATCCGTGAGGAGCTTGTGGACATTCACATCGGCGGCAAGGCTGCTTGCCTCGGCGGCTTGCAGGCGGATACGCCGATGGATGCGCTGCGCGCCGCCGTCGCCGAGCCGGAATTTGAGATCGTCATCAACCTCAACCAAGGCGATGCCGACTACACGATGTATTCCAGCGACCTCTCGCCCGAATACATCGATTTCAACCGCTCGGAATACGCCTACTGGAAACAGGCGCGCAAGGACGGGTTGGTGTGAGATGAATCTTGCGGTGCTCGCTGGGCGAGTGGCTGTGGCGCTCGCGGAACACTCTGGCGAAATACTGGCTGGATTGGAAACCGCAGCGGAATGCGATCTCGGTGATGCTCGCTTCCCGCTGATCTAGCAACAATTGCGCGGCGGCTTCCAGGCGGCGGCGCGTGAGGTGTTCCATCGGCGGGACATTGACGAGTTTCCGGCAGTAATGGGCGAAATGCGTGCGTCCGAGGCCACAGGCTTCCGCCATCGAGTCAAGCGTCCACGGCTCGTCGAGCCGACGGTGAAGGTTTTCGAGAAACAGCAGCACCGTGCGTTCGCTGCCGGCTAGGGTTTCGTCGAGCCGCGGGTTGCGCGATTCTAACAATTCAGCCAGAAGGACAATCAGTTCGTTGATGAGGATCTTGAGGCGCGTCTGGTTGGCGATGCTGTCACCCAGCGCGACGGTTTCATCGATGCGCTCGAAACATCGGCCGATCTCGCGATTGCCATGCCAGACGGGTTGCTCGTTCTGGCGCAGCAGGTCGGTGAGGCGTTGGAGGCTGGCTTTCGGCAAGAGCAGCCAGTCCGGCCAGTGCCATGGCTGGTTGGGGCGGCGCATGCCCACGTCCAGGATCAACCAGGAATAGTGATTGGCCGGGACATGGGGGTTGCCGACGCGGTGGCGCTGCCACGGGCGGGTGATGGTGAGATCGCCGGGTTTGAGTTGATAGAGTTTCTTGTCGACACGGAACGGCAACGATCCCGCGGCGAGGTGGCCGATTTCGAGGCCCTCGTTGCAATGCCAGTCGAGGCCCCAGTCCTGGTCGAAGGTGGCATTCCAGTAGCCAGCCATGAGGATTTCCTTGAGATCGTTTTTGGGCAGGCGGGTGCCGGGATAGCTTCCGCGTCCAAGCGCCGCCAGCCGCAGGTCGCCGCGGGTGGACGCCGCCTTGAGCGGTTCGCAGGTATCCGCGTGGTAGAGTTCGCTGGCGCTGCGGAACGTGGTGCGGAGTTTCATGCCTGGATGTGTAATATTTACCAGTGAGCGACTTTGCAAGATTGGAGATGCGGCGGACGCTATGTTTCGTTCACTCATGCAACGAAGCGCCCGCATTTTCATTGGTTTTGCCGCCTTGATCGGCCTTGCCGCAGGCAGTGC
Source organism: Luteolibacter sp. (assembly GCF_058122085.1). Lineage (NCBI taxonomy): Bacteria > Pseudomonadati > Verrucomicrobiota > Verrucomicrobiia > Verrucomicrobiales > Verrucomicrobiaceae > Luteolibacter > Luteolibacter sp. The sequence goes on from NZ_JBIKBQ010000004.1 coordinate 1,662, forward strand.
TCTGGGAGCCGATGCCGAGTTACGGGTGCTCATCCTCAGCGGCGCGAACAATCACGATTGGAAGACCACCACGCCGGCGATCAAGGCGACGTTGGAGGAATCCGGGCGCTTTGAAGTGGATGTCGAGGAGCGTGTGATGGACATGAAACCCGAATCGTTTGCCCCGTATGCGGCGATTGTGAGCAATTTCAACACCTTCGGCAATAATGCCCCGGCAAAGAAAGAGTGGGATGCGGCGACGAAGAAGGGATTCCTCGATCACATCGCGAAAGGTCATGGTCTCGTCATCGTTCATGCCGGCGGCTCTGTGTTTTACGATTGGCCGGAGTTTCACCAACTCGCCTGCGGGACTTGGAAGGACGGCACATCCCATGGAGCGATCCACGCCAACCGGGTGACCTTCAATGACCCGGACTCACCGATCACCCGGGGACTGGAGCCATTCTGGATCCGGGATGAGTTCTGGCAGAAAACCCTGGTGGCTCCAGGTGCCAAAGCACTTGGCAGCGTGACACCGGACCCCGCCTTCAAAGGCAGCGGCAAGCCGGAGAACATCCTCTTCTCCACCGAAGCCGGAGGTGGACGCGGCTTCTCCATCATGCTCGGGCATGATGCGGTTGGCATGAGCAACTCCGCATGGCGGACACTGCTCCAGCGCGGCACCGAGTGGGCTGCCAGCGGCAAGGTGACCATTCCGCCGGCAAAGAATTGGCCCTCCACCAAAGAGTCCGCCGAACCCCCGACGCTTTCATGGCGGCAAACCGAAACCAGTCTGGCCTTGTGCAAAGGTGAAAAAACCGTGTGGCGGCTGGTGGCGAACCCGAAGGAGCCGAAATCCTATTTTCACCCGCTTGCCAGCGTGGATGGCGAAGAGCTGACCGCCTTTCAACCTGCGGACCACCCATGGCATCACGGCATGTGGTTTTCATGGAAGTTCATCAACGGATTGAACTATTGGGAGGAGAACCCGAAGACCCACGTGAGCGAAGGGACAACCGAACTCACGTCCGCCACCTTCAAGCCGGCCGCGGATTTCTCCGCACACGCCGAGCTGTCCTTAAGCTACCACCCGCCCGGTCAGCCTGCGGTCATGACGGAACTCCGCAAACTCACCATCACGCAACCGGATGCCGATGGCCGGTATCGGATCGATTGGACCAGCGAGTTCACCGCTGGAAACGCGCCGGTTGATCTCGGGCGCACCCCGTTGGCGAACGAGGAAAATGGCAAGCCCTATGGTGGCTACGCCGGATTGTCCGCGAGGCTTGTTCTCCAGCCGGATGGATGGTCGATCCGCACGAGCGAAGGGAAAACCGGCGCGCCCGCCAGTCACGGGCAAAACGCACGGTGGATGGATTTTTCCAGTCCCGGTGCGGGCATCGCCATCTGCGATCATCCCGATAACCTGCGCCACCCGTCACCATGGTATGTGCATGACAGCCGGCCGATGAGCTACTTCAGCCCCGCCGTTCTGTTCAACAAACCGCTCATCCTCGACGCCGGACAATCGTTGAAACTCCGTTATCGCATCCTGATCCATTCCAAACCGATGTCCGTAGAAGACATCGAAACGGACTCCCGCGCCTTCGTTAAGCCTGCTAACCCCTGAATCACCCACATCCTCATGAAAATCGGCTGCTTCGCCCTCATCCAACCGTTCTCGCCCATGCGGCGGCAATTCGAACTCATCCGCGAACTCGGCTTCGACTACGCGGACCTAACAGACAATCACGACGGTGCCACCCTCGGCACCGAGTATGGCTTCTCCGCCTCGTTCAGTCTTGATTCCCATCCGGCGACCATTCTCGACATGGTCAACGAGTTCGGCCTCACGCTCACCAGTGTCTGCGCTCATGCTAATTTGTTAGATCCAGCCTCGCCGGACCGTTACGGCACGGCGGAGATCATCAAGGCGATCAAGCTCGCGCATTTTCTCGGCGTGAAGCAGGTCATCACCACCGAGGGCGACCCGAAGACGGACTTCGGCCACCACCTCACCGACGACCAACGGCTCTTCAGTATCCGCGAGAAACTCCACGAGCCGATCCGCTGGGCGGAAACCTTCGGCATCGAGTTGTTGTTGGAGCCGCATGGCATCCTCACCGACACTGTGGACGGCATGTCCCGCATCCTCGACGCGCTCGGCCACGAGAAAACCGTCGGCGTGAATCTCGACACCGGCAACTCATGGCTCGGCGGCGGTGATCCGCTCCAGTTTGTGAAAACCTTCGGCTCGCGCATCAAGCACGTGCATTGGAAGGACATGCCTGCCGAAATGCTGCCGCTGCGCGGCAAGCAGTTCGGTTGCGGCATGGGCCTCATTCCAGTCGGCGATGGCGTCGTCGGCATCGAGGCCATCGTCAAGGAGCTGCTCTCACAAGGTTTCGATGGCCCCACGACCCTGGAAATCGCCGGGGAAGAGGCTGTCAAAGTTTCCGCCGAACGCCTCCGCAAATGGGTCAGCCAATAAAACTCAAATCACAACTCCCAAATCACCCATGAACTCAAACCATCTCAACAGCCGCCGCCAATTCCTGGGCGGAGTCATCGCCGCAGCCGTGGCCCCGCAATTCATCCCCAGCCGGGTGCTAGGTCAGGAAACCGCTCCGGGCCGGACCATCCGCCTTGGCCACATCGGCACCGGCGGTCAAGGCTCCGGTTTGCTCCAGAATTTCCTCGGGGTGAAGGGCGCAACGAGCGTCGCCATCGCCGATCCGTTCCAGGCGCGACGCGAAGCGGCGGGCAAGCGAGTCCTCGCAGCGCAAGGCCACGAGCCGAAACTCTACAATGATTTCCGCGAGTTGCTCGCCGACAAATCCATCGACGCGGTGATCATCGCCACCGCCGACCATTGGCATGTGCCCATCGGACTGGCAGCCGTGCGGGCGGGCAAAGATGTCTATATCGAAAAACCGTTAGGTTACACGCTCAATCAGAACCGCGCGATGTTGGAGGCCTGTCAGAAGGAAAAGCGCATCTTCCAATACGGCACCCAGCAACGCAGCCAGGAAATCCTCAAGCGTGGCGTCGAACTGGTCCTCAACGGCTACATCGGCGATCTTCAACGCATCGAAGTCTGGGCACCGGGCGGCGCGGGCGGCGGATCACTGGAGGAAATCCCGGTGCCGGACGGCCTCGACTACGACCTCTATCTTGGCCCCGCGCCGGTGAAACCCTGCAGCAAGGAACGGATCACCAGCGCGGGCTCGTGGTTTTGTTCCGATTACTCGATTGGCTTCATCGCCGGTTGGGGAGCGCATCCGTTGGACATCGCGATCTGGGGCCAGAACTACGACCAGCAAGGCCCGGTCAGTTTCCGCGGCACGGGGGATTTTCCGACGCCCAATGAGTTGTTCAACAACTGCGCCACCTGGGATGTGGAAATCAAGTTCGCCGGAGGCATACCGATGCATTTCATGAGCACCAATCACGCGCAGCCCATAGTGAGCCAATACCGGAAAAACGTTCCGGCTGATGGTACCACTTTCTTCGGTTCCAAGGGTTGGGTAAGCCTGAACCGCGGAGGAGCGGAGGCCAGCAATCCCGAGTGGCTCAAATTGAAAGAATGTGAAGGCGACAAGCGTGTGCTCTATCGGAACAACTACTACGCATCCTTCGTGGAGTCCGTCCGCGAGCGCACGCCGTCCATCGCACCGATCGAAGATGCCGTGCGTTCCGATGCTTTCAGTCACCTCTCATTGATGGCGATCAAGTCCGGGCAAGAAGTCGTATGGGATCCCAAGGCCTACCGCATCGTATCGCCGGAGTCGCTCAATGAAAGCATGAGCCACCCGGTGCGCGGTGATTGGAAGCAAAGCTGACCGAATCCGTCAGTCTCAGCCGAGGCTCTCGATGCGGAATACGACAACCCCCATTTCCCCGCCCTCCGGTCCGACCCAATGGCTCTTTCAGGGGCCTCCCGCAGAAAGCAAATTCCTTGCAGCAAAAGACCATAATTTCTAACAAAATTACATTATGCTAAACAGACGATCCTTTCTAAAAACTTCCGCGCTGGCGCCTGCGGCCTACGCACTGCAGCGCGCATTGGGTGCCGCTGAACCGACCGACCGCAGTCTGGTTTTACCCAATGCCGCACAGCAGGCCTGGCACGATATGGAGCTGGGCATGTTCTTCCACTTCGACATTCCGATCTACAAGCAGGGCTGGAACTGGCGCACCTACAAGGACTTTCCGGAACCGAATCTCTATCAACCGACAAAGCTCGACACCGACCAGTGGATGGAAGCTGCCAAAGCGTATGGTGCCAAGTATGCGATCTTCGTGGCCAAGCACTGCAGCGGATTCCTGCAATGGCAATCCGACCTCTACCCCTACGGCGTCAAACAGTCGTCGTGGCGCGGCGGCAAAGGCGATGTGGTCGGCGACTTCGTGGCGTCCTGCCGCAAGTATGGCATCAAGCCCGGCCTCTATGCGTCGGTCGCCGCCAATGGTTTTCTCCACGTTGACAATCCGGGCCGCGTCGGTGGCGGCAATGCGGAGGCACAGGCCAACTACGTGAAGACCTGCGAACAGATGATGACGGAACTCTGGTCGCGCTACGGAGAGCTCTTTGAAATCTGGTTCGACGGCGGTGCCATCCCCGCGAAAAACGGCGGCCCGGATCTGGTCCCGATCCTGAAAAAGCACCAGCCCCAGGCCATCGTGTTTCAAGGGCCCGTGGGCACGCCCAACCTGATCCGCTGGGTCGGCAACGAACGCGGTGTAGCCCCCTATCCCTGCTGGAGCACGGCCAACGCGAGTACCAGCGATAGCGGCACCATCGAGAAAACAATCGGCGGCGATCCGGATGGAAAGCTGTGGATTCCCGGCGAGTGCGATGTGCCGATCCGCGGCAGTGAATGGTTCTGGCAGCCCGACGGCGAGAAAAGCCTGCACAGCGTGGAAGCAATGGTGCAGATGTATTACAACTCGGTGGGCCGCAACTGCAACCTGCTGCTCAACGCCAACCCCGGTCCCGACGGACTCGTCCCGGAGCCGGATTTCCAGCGCTATACCGAGTTCGGAAAAGAGATCCAGCGCCGCTTCTCCAAGCCCATCGCCCAAACGACAGGCAAGGGAACAACCGTTGAACTCACCCTTCCCAAACCGCAGCCGATCAATCAGATCGTGATCATGGAGGACATCGCCTTGGGCGAGCGCGTCCGCGCCTACGAGGTCGAGGGTCTCACGCCGGGCGGTGCGTGGACCAAGCTCTGCGACGGCATCTCGATCGGCCACAAGCGCATCCAGCAGTTTGCGCGCACCGAAGTCTCACAGGTGCGCTTCCGCGCAACTTCCTCCATCAGCGAACCACACCTGCGCCAGCTCACAGTCTTCAACGTCGATTAGAGCATTTCTAGAAATAGTGTGACCGCAAAAATGTGGCGGCGGTTTTCAACCGCCATGCCAATTACATTAAATATGAAAAAATATAGACTGCCTCACATCCTGTTGTGTGCCTTGATATCTACTTCCATGCATGCGGAGGACGCTGCCAAGAACACAACGTCGTGGAATCCCCCTGCCCAAAAGGAAAAATTTCATATCTTCATCCTGATGGGGCAGTCCAACATGGCCGGGTATGGTGACATGCTGCCGGAGGATAAATTACCGGTTCCGCATGTCGTCAAACTGCCGACAAAAGGGGAAATGAAATGGGCACCTGCCGCCCATCCTCTTCACAACAGACTTCCATCTGACCGCTTCGGCCTGGGGCTTCCTTTCGCCATCGAGTATCTCAAAGACAAACCGGGCGTTACCGTAGGATTTATTCCTGTTGCCTGGGGCGGCGCGGGAATTGACCAATTGAAGAAGGGAACCGAAACCTATGCCGATGCGATGAAGAAAGCTGCCTTCGCCAATACTAACGGCATCATCAAAGGCATTCTGTGGCATCAAGGGGAGTCCGACACCGTAAACGCCTCCTTGGCTGACAGCTATGAAAGTAAGCTTCACCAGCTTATAACAGATGTGAGAAAAGACCTGAATGACGACAAGCTGCCTTTCATTGTCGGAAATCTTGCAGAATTTTATGGCAGCGGCCCGGATCACTGCGCACCGGAGCGCGTGAAAAACATCAACAAAGTGCGTGAGATCCTCCGCGCATTGCCCGGCAAGATTGCAAACACCGGATTTGTTGAGTCAACGGATCGCTCGTCGCCGGACCAGCACATGGTCCATTTCGATCGCAAGTCCTACATCATCCTCGGCAAACGTTACGCTGAGGTCTATTTAAAAAGAGGAAAAGTCCGTCAGACAAACCACGTGGACGTAGTCAAATGACCACATTTTCAACCGGCATCGGCATCGCCTTGTTAGCCGCCTGCATCGGCATTGGCTGCCTCAACGGCGAAACACCCCCCTTTTCCCCGCCCTCCGGTCTGGTCACCGGCTCTTCTCTGGGGTCGGTCCCCGCAGTGTAACATTTCGCCATCAAAAATGGCGCATTTGTTCTGCTGCGGGGACCCCAAAGAAAAATGGCGCATTTGTTCTGCTGCGGGGACCGACCCCAAAGATGTGAGTTTTTTTCATTCTTTCCCTCCTTGTTCTCTGGAAGAACATTCATTCATCCGCGTAGGAAGCAAATCATGAATATCCAGACCCATCCTCTCGACCGTCGTTCGTTTCTGCGAAAATCAACGCTCTCCGCCGCCGGATTGCTGATCTTGCCGAGCGGGATCCGGGCTGCCGGGCAATCGCCGAACGACAAACTCAACATCGCGCTCATCGGTGCCTGGGGCCGCGCCACCGCCCACTATGGCTGGCTGAAGCAGCAGAACGTGGTTGCGATTTGCGACATCAATGAGGCGCACTTCGCCCATGCCTTGAAGGAATTTCCGAAGGCCGAGACCTACGTTGATTGGCGCAAGTGCCTCGACCACAAGGGGCTCGACGCCGTGGTGATCTGCACCGCCGACCACCACCATGCATTCATTTCCAACTGGGCACTCAACCGGAACCTGAGCGTGTATTGCGAAAAGCCGCTGGCCCTGAGTGTGGAGGAAGCGCGCACGCTGCGCGCCAACTGGTTGTCGAAAAAAGGCAAACTCGCCACCCAGTGCGGCACCCAGATGCACGCGCAGGACAACTATGCGCGGGTGAAGGAAATGATCCTCGACGGTGCGATCGGCGAATTCAAATCGGCCACCGCATGGGGCAACCGCAAGTTCCCCCGCAAAGGCTATTTTCCCAGCGGCGGCAATCCATCCGCAGGCCTGCACTGGGACCTATGGCTCGGCCCTTCGCCGGAGCGACCCTACCATCCGGAATACTTCACCGGCTCCCCGGTGTCGAACTGCCTGCAGTGGAACATGTTCTGGGACTGGGGTGTCGGCCAGATGGGCGACATGGGCAGCCATTTCATGGATCTGCTCTACTGCGTCACCGATGCCAAACTGCCGACCTCGGTCAAGGCAACTGGCGAGAAATACAACCCGGATGTGACTCCGGTCGAGTTGGAGGCCCAATTCGAACACCCGGCCAACGACTGGCGCGGGCCGATCCGGGTGAACTGGCATCAGGGTGGCCTGTATCCGCGCTCACCACGCCCGTTCCTCGATTTTGAAAAACTCGGCCACGGCGCGATGTTCCAGGGCACAGAAGGCTTCATCATCGCCGATTACAACCAACGCCTGCTCATCCCCTCCGGCAAGGATGCCGACCTCAGCTACTTCAAACCCCGTGCCAAGGACAAGCAACTCCCCGCCATTCCGAGTTTCTATCAGGAGTGGGTGGACGCCTGCAAGGATCCGTCGAAATCGACGTGCTGCAACTTCGAATACCACTCACAGTTGATTGAGCAGATGCTGCTCGGCTTGGTGGCGTATCGTTCCGGCGGCGAAATCGCCTACGATGGTGCCAAGGGGGTCGTCACCAACAACGCCGAGGCCAACGCGCTCCTCAAGCGCAACTACCGCGCGGGCTGGACACTCAACGGATGATTTCCATCGCCATGAAAGCATTGCAACGATTTTTCCTGTTGGTAGGCTTGCTGACGTCGCTCGCTTTCGCCGATCCGGCAAAGCCGGTGATCGACGACACCCAACCCGGTTGGCGCGCGCTGACGCAGGACGACTTCACCAAGGTCAACAGCGCCGACGACACCTGGGCATGGAAAGACGATATCTTGTTCTGCACCGGTCAACCGGTGAGCGTGATGCGGACCAAGAAATCGCTCCGCAATTTCGAACTCGTCGTCGAATGGATGCACGAAAAACCCGCAGGGAACTCAGGCGTCTTCGTTTGGACCACGCCCGCCTCGGTGGAAAAGCTTGCCCTAGCAGGCAAGCCCGGGTTGCCGGACGGTATCGAAGTCCAGGTGCTCGACAATGCGTTCACCGACCAGATGGCGAAGGCCGGCCAGAAGACCGACTGGTTCACCACCCACGGCGATGTGTTTCCGGTGCGGGTGAAGATGACGCCGATCGGCAAGACCTCACCCAATGGCGAGCGCAGTTTTCCACGCAAGGACTTGTGCAAGGACCACGGCCAGTGGAACCACTACTACATCCGTGCGACCCACGGTGAAGTGCGGCTATGGGTGAATGGCGAGGAAGTGTCCGGCGGCACCGCCTGTGATCCGGCTGAAGGCTACCTCTGCTTGGAAAGTGAAGGATCGCCGATCCAATTCCGCCGCCTGCGCATCCGCGAGCTGCCGTGAGGGCAATGCCTGCTGGCCTTGCTGGATATTGTTGCCGACATCCTTGAGGGCTTGATCGCGTTGTTGTTCGAGTTCGATGCGGATTTGGGGATTGGCGTGTTGGATCCATGCATCGCGGGTTGCCGGGCTTTGTTGGAGGATGATTCCTTCCATGGCTCGTGCGGTTTCCTTGCGGAGTTCCACATCCTCCATTTGATCCAGCCAAGCGAACGCGGTGGGCGTATCTTTGGATAACCAATGTTCCGCGATGATTTTGATTCCGGCTTCGCGAGCTGCGCCGGGGGGGAATAAACCAACCCATTCGGCGGCATCGGGCGCGGATTGGGCCGACCAGCGTTGGATGACTTGCACTATGGCGACCTCGAAGTCACGCCCTGGGATGGCGGATTCGGATAGTAAGTTGGCTGCGCGTTTCGGGTCCGTCTCCGCGAGGGTGACCGCAATTTGACTGAGGGCGGCGGCGATTTCCATTTCGCTTTCAAGAGTTTCCGACCATTCGATGGCTTGGAAATTGCTTTTGGGGTGAAGGCCGTTGAAAGAGCGGGTGGCCGGACCGGAGGCGGGGAAAAAGGGGGTTGATAGACACGCTGCGACAAGCGTGCCCCATGATCATTTATCTGGGATCTTGAATGTTCCATTCTCTGTTTGTGTTGAAGCAATGTTTAATGGTTTTTTTCTGAAGCAATGAGCAGCCAGCCTTTGTTTGGCTCGACTGGGATCTCGGCATCCGCGGCAAAAACTTGCTCCGACTGGATCTCTCCAGAAGCGGGTGCCCACAGGGTCGTCTTCACGGGATCAAGCCCCAAGGATTTCCAATCAATCGTTAGTTTGACGCGTTCCTGTTTGGACGACCAACTCGCAAGTGCGATCATGATCTTGTCCGCTTTGCGGTAAATGGAAACCTTGACCTGAGGGTTGTCGCAGGTCACTGGACAGGCGGGGTCGAACCATCCAACAAACTCGGCATCCGCCAAACCGCCAAATGTATCCAGGATTTTCCAGACGGGCCGTGGATCGCCGCTCCACGGCCAGCGGCGGGTTGCACCAAAGACCATGCCATGCCAGTCGTTCGAGTCATCCAACATTTCGCTCATCAGGCCGTAGGGAATCCCTGACATTTCGATGAGCATGAACTCGGGTGTCCTGTTCGCGCTGAATCCTTCACCATGCCAGAGGCCATTGTAATACGGATAGAGCTCCATAAAAGCGATGGAACTATTCGCATATTTTGCCAGCTCGTTGAAGTGGTTCCACGAATGCATATTGATGCGACGCCCGGGATTGCCATCGGCATCTAGAATCCGCCGAGCCCGCTGGAGCGACGCGCGGTCGAGTGCGGTGTCATCGATGTAGAGGCCATCTATTCCCGCATGCTTCACAAGGAAATCGAGGCCTTCCAGATAGAAGTTATTCCAACGTGAATCCGGCGTGGTGATCACCGACAAGTCGAGCTTGTTGTATTCATAACCGATGTTTTCACGCCAAGCGGGAACGATGTCCATGCCAACATGTTCCTTCAGCCACGGGTGCGGGCCGTCTGCATTCGTGACTGGCCATTTGACACCATCCTTGCGCGGAAGAATGATCTCTCCATCGAGGCTCTTGAGCGCGAAAAATTCTGGAAGATTCTGGGTCAGTTCGCGTGTTGTGTAGTAGAGGGCAACCCGCATATCATCCGTGTGTGCTTGACGGATAAAATTCGTTAGATGTTTGAGCGAGTCATCGTTGTAGGGATAGTTGATGTATGGATTGCACAGGCGGTTGTGATGGACATTTAGGATGCCAACTCCCTGTTGCCGCAGTTCGCTCGTGTTCTCCAAGCCGATTTGTTGGCCGGCATGATAATAGCGATCGGTGAAGTGTTCCTTCGTGTCCAGTGGCTTGAATGGCGTGAAATACCAATCGATGTTGAAACCAAGGTTCGTTGTGTGAGCGGGTTGTTTTTGAATATGCAGTTTCCCCGAGTTGGCCGTCAGCTGGGTCAAGCCGTTTTGATTTTCGATTTGAATCCCTCCTCCGCCCCAGGATTCCGGCAGGTTAAGGGGTTTGAAATCATAATAGGCATTGATGAGCGGCCGCTCAAAATTATCACCTTTGAACCGGAGCATCAGACCGATGTTGGCGTCGCCTAACCAAACGGCATCCTGATGCTTTGAAACATCCCATTTCCATGAGTAACGCTCTGGGCACTTGCCACCTTGCATGCCGATACCCATCGCGTATTTCACAATCTTTTCCGACCAAGGAACCACGAAGCGAACGTCGTCAAGCGTCTCGTCCTCAGGTGGGTTCATCTTCATGTTCAAGTGCAGGGCACCATCGAATTCTAGGCGTCCATCCACTTGCAACTGCAAGTTGTCGCAAATGCTTGAGGCCGTCCATTCCACGCCCACTGGGGTTTTCTTGATGAAGGCAAATGTTTGGGGTTTGAAACCTTGTATTTTCGCGCCGCGCATGATTTCCATCCGAGGTGCCGCAGCAAAAGCCTCGCGCCCCTTCTGCTGGATGCGGGTGTTACTGCCGGAGAAATAACTCGTGAATTGGGCAGGGATGCCATCTTCTCCCAGTGTGATGCGTCGACCCAGAATATCAAGTGTCCGGGTCTGCTCATCCACCACTATCGGCGTGAAGGGCCTCGTAATTTCCGTGTCGCTTTTTCCAATATCCGAGTCCAGCCACTTCAAGCGCGCCAACCGCCAGGCCTCGCCAGGCCCTGTGCCAGATTCCGCAAGCGCGTCACCTTCAATTGTGAGTGAGACTCGACATGTTAGCCTCTGATGGCCTTGATTCGTTAGATCTCCTCCTTTGCTAGCCTCTGCCGCATTCTTTGCGACGGAAATTTCCACGACGCCTGGGTAGGTGCCTAGTTTAGCATCGACCGGGATCTGCACTCCCAGCCAGAGCGGCTTCACGGTGCCAGAGCCGACCTTGAATGCGCCGCTATCCGGTGTCTTGTTGATCACCCGAGCCTGCGAGCCTGCGAGTTCAAGCCGGGGGTCGATCTTTGTAATGGAGCATGGCTCAGTGCCTGCTACGACACAGACTTGGAAGACGTAGAATTCACCGGGTCGCGCAATGCCGGAAAACGCACCCTGCTGTTTGGCGCCATGTTCAAACCAATGTGCCGGGATGATCTGGTTGCGGACCGCCAACTGACGATCCTCCCCGAATAGCCATAACGGCGCTGGATTCGCCTTTTTGAAGGCATCGAGAACCGATGGGCTGACGGCGGTCTCCATCTTTTTCATCGCTTCATCCACCCCCATCGTGCCTGCTACAGCGGGCGGCATGTTATAGCCGTTTGGGTTTGTTTGCTCGGCACATGCGAACACAGGAACCCAGCACACGCCCAATAGGGCAACCTCACATAGCGTCAACCGTTTCATTTTTATGTTTTCTTTGATCATGGTCATTTCAATCTCTCCATGCGTTGCTCATTTATTGTTGGTAAATCATGCGTATCGTCACCTCTCCGACTGCGGCACCGGGAGCGACTTTGAGTTCCAACTCGGTGCGGGTCTGGTCGGTCACCTGCTGGGTCTGGCGGATGATGATGCCGGCTCCCTGAATCTTACAATCCTCTGATTGCTAGGAAATTGCTTTTGGGGTGAAGGCCGTTGAAAGAGCGTGTGGCCGGACCGGAGGCGGGAGATTTCGGAGGGAAATTCATTCGCCGCGAGCGTAGCTCTCAAGGCCGCTTTGCCAAGATTTCTTTTGACTGCGGTTTTTCGGCGGAAGGGCTTCCTCTCTGGGGTCGGTCTCTGGGGACGGTCCCCGCAGTGTAACATTTTAATCTGATTGCTCCCCTCCGGACATCCTGTTGAACTCCCTGTAAGCGGTCAATCGGCGGCCATTGTGCAACGGAGCATAAGTAGCAAACACAGGCGGGTATGTTTTCTATGATCTCCCTTGCTTCAGACGCTGAGTGCTGGTTCAAGAGCGTGGTCATGGAGAACGGGGTGGCGGCCAAGACGATTTCCGCCTACCTCGACCTGAATCCGTTGCGCGCCGGGATGGTGAAGGACCCGGCGGATTACCGTTGGAACAGCTACGGCGAGGCGATCGGTGGCGGGGCGAAGGGCAACGGAAAAACGGCGCGAGCCGACCTGGTAAGGGCGCTGCGGGCGCACAAGGGATGCGGGGCGGATGATTCGATATGGGCTAACGATTTTTCGCTGGAATAGCGGAAACTGCTAATGGCTGGAGCTGTTGGAAAATCATCGGTCTCTGTTGGCCGGGATGGAAAGGAGATCACCAAGACCTTGCGCAAAGGAATTTCAAAAGAGGAGGCGAAGTTGGATCGCAACAGGGACGGGGAGATTCCCATCGGGAAGGTTTTGCGCTGTCGGATCCGGTATTTCACGGACGGCGCGGTGATCGGCAGCAGGAATTTCGTGAACGAGGCGTTCGCCAGATCCCAGGAACGCTACGGGGCGAAGCGAAAAAGGGCGCCAGAAAGATGGGAGGTGGTGCGGCTGCCGCTGCGGGCATGCTTTGGGCCCTGCGGGATTTGAGCGGAGGGCTTTTTCGGGTGGCTCGACGGCTGAAGCGTGCGGATCGTGGTTTCCGGGGAGGGCACGCCAGCTATGGATTCGGAAGACGCAGCTGCTAAACTCGCAGCTGCGGACGTGGAGCATGTCACGGCGCAGTGAAAAAAGGCCCGTAATCCGGGATTTGATGGTCAGACGAGATCGGCCAGCGCTTGCTCCAAGGTGGGGAAGCGGAAATGAAAACCATCGGCTTCGAGGGCGGCGGGTAAGGCGCGCTGACTGGCGAGCAGGACGCTGGCGAACTCGCCGAGCGCGAGCCTGAGGGCGAAGGCGGGTGCCGGAAGAATGGCGGGGCGATGCAGCGCGGCGGCGAGCTTGCGGGTGAAGTCGCGGTTGCGCTCGGGATGGGGCGCGGTGAGGTTGAGCGGGCCGGCGAGGGTTTCTGAGAGAAGAGCGTGGAGGATGGCGGCGCGGTGGTCGGCGAGGTGGATCCAAGGCATCCATTGGGTGCCGGAGCCGAGCCGGCCGCCGATGCCGAGTTTGAAAACGGAGAGGAGTTTTTCAAAGGCAGCGCCGTTTTTCCCAAGGACGATGCCGGTCCGCAGACGGATAACGCGGACGCCGAGGGATTCCGCGTCCTGCGCGGCGTGCTCCCAGTCGTGGCAGAGATCCGCGAGATAGCCGAAGCTGCGGCGGGAGGTTTCGGTGAGGAGTTCATCGCCGCGGTCGCCGTAGATGCCCACAGCAGAGGCGTTGACGAGGACCTTGGGGCGCTCGTCGGCGGGGAGTTTGGCGATAGCAGCGACGATGCGGTTGGTGAGGCCGACGCGGCTTTCGCGGAACAGGCGGCGGTTTTTGTCATTCCACCGCCGGTCGATGGGTTCGCCAGCGAGGTTGATGACGGTCTGGTGGCCGGAAAAGTCGAGGGTTTCGGGGGTCTGCCAGCGGTCGATGCCGGGGAGCGCGCCCTTTCCGGAGCGGCTGACGCCGGTGGTGGCGACGCCCATTTCCGCGAGCAGGGCGGGCAGTCCGCGGCCGACGAACCCGGTCACTCCGATGATGGCGGTGCGTTGGATCGGTTGCATGGCCGAATATTGGCATGAAATCCAAGCGGCGAAAGGGGATTTTATCGCAGCACGCGGGCGGGCTTTCGCCCTTTACTTCACGGGCCGGGAGTTCTCTTATCACGCCGATGCTGAAACTTGGTGCATGGATCATTTCCCCGCTGCTGTTCGTGCCGCTTTGGGCCCAGGAGGAGCAAGTCCTTCCGGAGGCGGCTTTGAGCGCGCCGGCGGTGGATTTGATCACGCCGGTGCCCGAGCCGGAAATCCCGTTCGGCATGCCGGGGGCGGATACTTTCGCGATGCCGAAGAGCCTGCAAATCAGCAACTACGGCGGCGGGCCGATCGAGGGAGGGAAGGACGTCGGGCTGCATTACAAAGGCCCGGGAATCAAGATCACCGGCGACAACGGGATGGAGGCCTTCGCGGACAGCGCGGTGGTGGACCTCAAGGCCAAGTCCGCGACGCTGCTGGGGAACGTCAGCATCTATCAGGGAAGCATCCTGCAGCGCGGCGACCGGGCGGTGTATTATTACGAGAAGAAGTTCATGGACACCCGCGGGCTGCGGGCCGGGCTGGATCCGATTCTGTTGGAAGCGGGGAAATTCACCGCCGAGGACCGGGACGGCAAGAAGGTTTTCGTGGGCGAGGATGCCGGCATCACCACGGACGACTCGGAGGACCCGAATTTCTGGGTGCGCGCCAGGAAAATCACGATCTATCCGGAGGAAAAGATCGTTTTCAAAAACCTGCGGCTCTACGCGGGCGACCTGCCGGTTTTCTGGCTGCCCTACCTGAGCCAGCCGCTCAACGCCGAGCTCGGCTACCATTTCATCCCGGGCTCGCGGTCCAGCTGGGGACCTTTCCTGCTCAACACTTACGGCATGATGCTGGGCGGAAAGTACAACGAGAAAACCGGGGAAAACGAGGACGCCTGGCTGCTTTCCCGCTGGCATCTCGACATCCGCGGCAAACGCGGCGTGGCGGCGGGGGTCGATTTGGTCGATACGCGGGTGCCCAACCAGGACGAAATCAGCGGGCTGAGTTTTTATTATCTTAATGACGTCGCGCCTGAAACCAGCACCACCGGACTCCCGCGCGGCGAGGTGAGCAGCGATCGCTACAGCGTGGAGTTGAAGCATCGCCGCGAGCTGGATTTCCCGGACGACGCGGACTGGCGGATCGAATCCAACATCACGCTGCTGAGTGACCAATATTACCTCGAGGATTTCGACCTCGACCAATACCGGACCAACTACGCGCCGGACAACACGCTCGGGATTTACCGGCGGGGCGAGGACTCGTTGCTGTCGCTGTTCACGCGCTACCAGGTCAATGATTTCTATCGGGCGGACAGCCGGCTGCCGGAAATTTCCTTCGACCAGGCGCGGGGCCCGCGGTTCGGGCTGCCGCTGCTGCACGAGGGCAAGACGTCGCTCGGCTACATGGGTGAAAAAGCGGCGGATCTGGCGGACGGGACGATTTTCAATCCGTTGATGGACCTGGCCGCCGGCGATCCCGCGGCCCAGGCGCTGCTCGGCCAGCTCAGCGGCTACGAGCGGCAGCTTGCCGAAAAGCTCCTCGCCCTGCCGGTCGGCGATCCGAAACGGGACGACATCCGCACCCAGTTGACGGATTCGAGCTACGCCCGCTTCAATACCTATCAGGAGCTGTCGATGCCGATGACCTTCGGCAACTTCCTGAACGTCACCCCCCAGGCCGGTCTGGGTTATACGCGGTATGCCGCGGCGAACTGGGAGCTCGGCGATCTGGACCGGACGACCCTCCACATGGGCGCGGAAACGTCGGTGAAGTTCTCCAAGGATCTGGGTGCCTATCAAAATCGCCGGCTGGGGCTGGACGGCCTCAAGCATGTTCTTCAGCCGTATGCCGCCTGGTCGTTTGTTTCCACCGATGATTTCGACCTCAACAGCCCGAACGTGGACCGGCTCACCCCGACCACCCGCCCGCGGCCCTTGGATCCGGTGCGGTTTTCGGCGATCGACGACATGCAGGGCTGGAACGTGGTCCGCATGGGCGCGCGCAACCGGCTGCTGACCAAGCGCGACAATCAGGCCTTCGAGTGGCTGTTTTTGGACACTTACATCGACGGCTTCCTCGAGGACCCCGAGGAGCAGCGGGATTTCTCGAACCTCTACAACGATCTCACCTGGCAGCCGGTACCATGGATGGCGCTCAACGTCACCACCCAGTTTCCCATCGTCGTCGGGGGGCCGGGATTCAATGAATTCACCTCCAAGCTGCGCTTCATGCCCGCGCCGGATTTCAAGTTCTCGCTCGGCTACCGGCAGTTGAGCTCCCACCCGATGCTAACGGACTCCAACCAGGTGACATTGGAGTCCTTTACTTCCCTGAACTCCCGCTGGGGCTTTGGCACGAACCATCTCTACGAGCTCGACGACGGGACGCTCACCTATCAGCAATACGCCCTCAACCGTGACTTGGGGAACTGGGTCGCCGGGTTCGGCGTGACCGTGGTGGATAACCGCATTCAAACCGAATACGGCCTGGTTTTCAGCCTGGCGTTGAAGGGATTTTCCTCAGTCGCCTTGCCTTTCGGCATTGATGGGCAACAGTAGCGCCGCCATGACCATTTCCCCTGACCAACTTCTCGCCTCGCTTCGCTGGCGCTACGCCACCAAGAAATTCGACGCATCCCGCAAGATTCCCGCCGCGACTTGGGACGCCATCGAGGAGTCGCTCGTCCTCACGCCGTCCTCCTTCGGTCTCCAGCCATGGAAATTCATCGTCGTCCAGGACCCCGGCGTCCGCGCCAATCTATCACCGGAGTCGTGGAAGCAGCCGCAGGTCACCGAGGCGTCGCATTACGTCGTCCTGACGGCGCGCACGGATCTGGATTCCACCGACATCGACGCGTGGATGAAGCGGATGTGCGAGGTGCAGGGCAGCAGCGCGGAAGCCGTCGCGCCGCTCGACGGGATGATCCGCGGATTCGCCCAGGCGATGAGCCACGAGGCGCGCCACGCCTGGAACATCCGGCAGGTTTACATCGCCCTCGGCCAGCTGATGGCGTCCGCGGCGCTGCTAGGAATTGACGCCTGCCCGATGGAAGGCATCAGCGCGGCCGGCTATGACCACGTGCTCGGCCTCGAAGGCAGCGGCTACGCGACCGTCGTGGCCTGCGCTTTGGGCTATCGCGCGGAGGATGACAAGTATGCGGAAATGCCCAAGGCCCGCTTCGACCGCTCACAGGTCGTCAGCCATCTCTAAAATTCGTCCTTCGGCGGCGGCGGTTTGATTCCGAGGAATTTCCAGACATCCTGCATCAGGCGCATGGCGATTTCCAGCCTCTTCTCGCCGGGCAACGCGGGATTGAGCGGCAGCGGAACCCACATCGGATGCGGGCGGTTCTGTTTGTAAGCCGAGTAGGCAAACACTCCGCCGCCGAGCATCAGCGCCATTGTTACCACACCGATCACGATCCACCGTTGCATTGCCGCTGCTTATAGGTCATTCACCCCTTCATCCAAGCCAGAACTTCATGGAATACCCCGCTACCGCCGCCACCGTCGAGACGCTTCCCAACGGCCTCACCCTGATTCTCGATCCGGACCCGGCCGCACCGGTGGTTAGCGCGCAAATCTGGGTGGCCACCGGCAGCATGCACGAGGACACGCACCTCGGCGCGGGGATCTCCCACTTCCTCGAGCACATGGTTTTCAAAGGCACCCGCGACTTCGACGCCGACACTCTGGCAGGCACCGTGCAGGCGGCTGGCGGCCATTGGAACGCCTATACCAGCTTCGACCGCACCGTCTATTACATCGACGGGCCGGCCGCCTCGCTGCCTGTTTTCCTCAAAACCCTGACCAATCTCGTCTTCTTTCCCACCCTGCCGGAATCCGAGTTCGAGAAGGAAAAGGACGTCATCCGCCGGGAAATCGACATGGGCCTCGACGATCCGGACAACGTCGCCTCACGCCTGTTATTCTCCACCGTCTTCGCCCACGATCCGCGGCGCCATCCGGTGATCGGCCATCGCCATCTGTTTGATGCGATCCGCCATCAGGACCTCACCGAATACCATCGCGCCCGCTACACGCCCGACCGTTGCTTCGCGGTGATTTCCGGAGATTTCGATCCGGACGAGGCGCGGAAAATGGCGGCCGAGCTCACCGCCGGCTGCCTTCCCGGCGGCGGTCGCGATCCGCTCGTCGCGCGTGACGCGCCGCAGATCGGGCCGCGCCGCGCGCGCGAAACCTTCGCCGTCCCCACCAGCCGGATTTCCCTCTCGTGGAAAGCCCCGGCACTCGATCACCCGGACGCGCCCGCGTTCGACGTGCTCGCCACCATCCTCGGCCGCGGCCGCTCGTCAGTCCTTCACCGCAAGCTGCGCGAGGAGCGCGAGCTGGCGTTAGAAATTTCCGCGTTCTCGTGGACCGGCCCCGGCCGCGAAGGACTGCTAGGCGCTTCCGCCGATGCCGAACCCGCCAAGCGCGACGCCCTGATCGAGGCGATTCTATCCGAAGTCGCCGCCATCGGCGCCGCCGAGCTGGACGACGACCTCGCCAAGGCAAAACGCCAGATCGCCGCCAGCCAGTTCCGCAGCCTGACCACCGCCTCCGGCCGCGCCTCGGACCTCGCCTCCAACTGGCACGAAGCACGCGATCTCGACTTCACCCGCCGCGATCTCGCCGCGATCCAAGCGGTCACCGCGGCCGATATCCGCCGCGCCGCCGCCACGCTAACGGAAAGCCGCCTCAGCCTCACCATCCTCGATCCGCTCGACGCCCCGGCTCCGGCCCGCACCGCGAAAACCGCCCGCGTCCGCGAGGAACTCCAAGTCCACGTTTTGGACAACGGCCTCACGCTCGCGCTCATCCCGGACCACCGCGTCCCGCTCGTCCATTTCCAAGCCGCCGTGCGGGGCGGGCTTCCGTCCGAAACTCCGGGGACTAACGGCCTCAACCAGCTTCTCGCCTCGACGCTTTCTAAAGGCACGCTCACCCGCACGGCGCAGGAAATCGCCGTCACCCTTGAATCGCTCGGCGCGTCGATCGGCGCGACCGCGGGCAACAACGCGCTGCTCGTCCAAGCCGCCGGACTCGCGCCGGATCTCGCGACCATCGCCGGTGTTTTCGCCGAAGTCATCCTCTCGCCCTCGCTTCCGGGCGACGCGATCGGCCGGGAAAAAGCCAGCCAGCTCGCCGCTCTTGAGGAAGCCCTGCAAGACCCGCTGCACACCGGGTTCCGCGCCCTGCGCGAGGCGGCGTTCGGCGGCACCGGCTACGGCCTCGATTCGCTCGGCTCGCTGGAAAGCCTGACCGCGCTGGACCGCCTCGCGCTCAGCGCCCATCACTCACGCCATTTCAACGCGTCTAACGTCACTCTCGCCATCGCCGGGGACTTCGATCCGGCGGCGACGCTTGAACTCATCGCCGGGAAATTTTCCGCGCTTCCGCAAGGCGAACGCTGGACGGCACCGGCCAGCCAATCCACGCCCGGCGCGCACCATACCCGCCACCTGCCGAAGAAGCAGGCCGTTCTAACCATCGGCTTCCCCGGCACCACCGTCAGCGGCCCGGACCGCCACGCGCTGGCGATGATCCAGGAATACGCCAGCGACATGGCCGGTCCGCTGTTCACCCGCATCCGCGAGGAGCTCGGCCTCGCCTATCAGGTCGGAGCCACCCAGTTCCTCGGCTACGACGCCGGCCTCTTCACCTTCTACGTCGCCACCTCGCCCGCGCAGGTCGAGCTCGCCCGGCGGGAAATCCTCATCGAAATCGAAAAGATCGCCACTCACGGCATCCCGGACGAAGCGTTTGACCGCGTCCGTTCCACCGTCCTCAGCGGTCTCGCCATCCAACAGCAATCGCCGTCATCCATTGCCCGCCACGTCGCGCTCGATCTGCTGTTCGGCCACCCCGCCGACGAATACCGCCGCCTGCCCGCCGCCTACAACGCGCTCACGCCGGAGCAGGTCCGGCAAACCGCAGCCCGTGTCTTTTCGGTAACGCCGACCATCGTCACCGTCCTGCCCGAGTAATCTCAGCGGCGGGTTTTCGGGGTCGGCCGCGTGAGGAAACCTTCCGCATCGAGGAAGGAGCCCGCCGGGAGTTCGAGGCCGTTTTCCGGGGCGGCCGGGCCGTGCGCCCGGAGGCCGCCGTCTTCCGACGGGAGAAGATACCAGCCGGGCAGGAGTTTCCCCCAGGTGCCGGGTTTGTGGCCGGCTTGCGGCTCGCTATCCGCCCACGGTTTCGTCGGATCGGGCATCGACATGGCGATCACCATTCCATCGACGGCGAGGCAGGGGCAATGCAGCAAGCCCGCCCGGTAAACCGGATCCAAGGCGTGCTCGCCGAAGTCGTAAAACACGATCGCGCCTGATAGCTGGGTGTGGCCGAGCACCTCGCGCAGGCGGTCGCCGCCGACCCAGGTCGCGGATTGTTTGCCGGGCACGAACTCGTGGATTTTCACCGCCGCATGGACCATTTCGGGAAACGCCAGCCGCAAGCCGGGCAGGCTCGCCGGCACCGGGTCGTCGTTCAAAATCGAAAACGGCTGCCGCCATTGCAGGGTGCTGACCTGGCTGATCTGGTAGCCGTTGACCCACGTCCGGCGGATCGCGGCTTCGTCGGCATCGCGCAGGTTTTCGAGCGCGGCACCATTTCCCCGGGGCAGCCGCGTGCCCCAGCGGGGCGACTCGAAGCGCTTGGAAACCGCCTCCGCGGAAGCGACTAACATTTCCTGCCGGACGATTTCCAGATCCGCCGTTTCCGGGCTGATCTGATGCCCCAGCGCCACGATGATTCCCGGCCGTTTCAGGTAAGGGCGCTTGCCGAAAAACCTCCCGCGCTCGAAGGAAAAAACCGATCCCCACGCGCCGTCGCACCACAGCGGGATGAGCGGGTGGCCGGCCTTTCTCGCGATCAGTTCGCAGCCGCGCTTCAGTTCGTTGAGCGCGCCGGTGCGGGTGAGCTGGCCTTCCGGAAACAGGCAGACGAGATCGCCGCTTTGCAGCGCCTCGATGGTGATGCGGATGGCCTCGCGCGGCTGGTTCACGCGGATCGTCACCGTCTGGAAAATGCTGGTGAAAAGGCGGACCGAGCGCCTGGCCACGTAGGCCTCGTCCATCACGAAGCGGACATGCCGCCGGCAGGCGGCGGTGATGAAAAAGCCGTCCGCGAAGGTGATGTGGTTAGGCAGTAACAGCGCCCCGCCCGTCGCCGGGAGGCGCTCGGGATGCACCAGCTGGATGCGGTAGATCCAACGGATCAGCGCTCCACCGGTCAGGCGGATGAAATCGCCCGACAAGCGGCGGATGATGGATGCGCTCATGGGCCCGGATGCTACACCAACGAGGGCGATGTCAAACCGGAATCCACCGGTCCGGCGGATGAAATCGGCAACGGCGCGAACTGGATTTCCGAAAACCGCTCCGGCTGATGGAAATCCGGCTCGCCGGCTCCCAGATCGCTGGCGCTGACGAATTTCTGGGCCGGGGATTCGAGGATCATCGTCACGTTGAGTCGCGTTTCCGGGCCGAAATCCAGCCGCGCGCGCAGCAGGTCGAGAGGGATGGCCATGGCGGCGAGCCACGAGCCGTCGGCGGACATTTCGGCGAAAGTCGCGACCTCGGGCATCGCGATTTCCGTCTCCTCCGCCCGCACCCGCGGGGCGGTGAACTCGCAGGACCACCAAGCTCCGTTAGGCGCGAGGTTGAACTCGAAATACCGCCCGCTGACCGGGTCCGCGAAGAACAACTCGGCGACGTCGTAGCGCCAGAGTTCCGCCTGGAAAGCACCGGGGCGCGCTTTCGGGTGGACGAGCGCGGGTTTGCGGTGGTTGGCGATGAACCACAAATACCGCTCGTCGGTGACGATGGAAAACGCCGCGGCCGCTTGGAGCGGGGTGCCGTGCAGATCCTTTTCCAAGCCGAACAAGGACACATCCAATTCACCCCAAACCAAGGGCCGGGCGCTGCGAAAAACCATCATGCCGGGAATCTGGACGCGGCCGGGATTTCATGTCGAGGCGCGAAATGAGTTCCGATTTCCGACAGGTGAAAAAAAACTTAAATTTGGTGGCTTTTTGGCCGGGCATTTGGTTCAAGCCCCTTAACAAATTTATTCATGGCCCGTTCGAAATCCGGATTTTACAGCACCATTGAGTACATTGGCCCGCGCCCTCAAAAGCCGAAGCGCCGCAACTTCTTCGGCGGCTGGGTGATCATCGCGATTGCTCTGGGCATGGGGTTCTGGTTTGGCCGGCCCCTGATTCCCTTTCTCAAGGCGGCCCAGGTGGGCGCTTCGATGGATCAGGCCGCTTTGCTGATTCCCTCGCTGGAGAGTTCCAAGAGCTTCGGCGACGGCCTCGCCGCCGCGGCGCTTTCCCATTCCGGGGATGCCGTCGCCTTCGACCCCTCCTATTACAAGATAGCCTATCCTAACGGTGACGTGCCAGCAAATAAAGGCGTCGCCGCCGATGTGCTGGTCCGCTGCTACCGCGCGATGGACATGGATTTGCAGGTTTTGGTCCATGAGGACATGACCGAGAGTTTCCGCACTTATCCGCAGCTTTGGAACGCGTCGGCTCCTGACACAAACATCGACCATCGCCGGATTCCGAACCTCCAGCGCTTCTTCGAACACAAGGGACAAAGCCTCACCCCGTCCCGCAATGCGGCCGACTATCATCCGGGAGACATCGTCGTCTGGTCGCTCGGCAACGCGGAACCCCACATCGGGATCGCCGTTCCGGGGCCTGGCGACCGTGCGAATGAAATGTGGGTCGTCCACAACATCGGTGCCGGAGTGAAATGGGAGAACATCCTTTTCGACTACAGCATCCAGCGCCATTTCCGCTTTCCGGCTGACGGGGCGCGGTGAAATTTCCCGGCGGGATTTAGCCGAGATTCTCGATGCGGAAGACGACCGGCGTGCTGTTGATGCAGTCGAGCGCCTCGATCTCGGTCAGCGCGGCCTGGAGTTTTCCGAACGGGCAGGTGTGCAGCAGGAAAACCATGTCCACGAAGGCGGCGTCCGGATTCGCGGGATTCACCGGCGAATGGGTGCCGGAAATACCGATGCGCTGGTCCGCCAGCACCCGTGCGATTTCCGCGATCACGCCGGGGCGGTCGGTGACGTCGAAACGGACGTAATACGCGGTGGAGGTTTCCCCCACCGGCAGAACCCGGCCGCTTTCGCGATATGGCAGGAAGCCGCGGTGGCCGGAAACCTGCTTCAGCGAGCGGGCGGCTTCCACGAGGTCCGCCACGACGGACGAAGCGGTAGGATCCTGACCCGCGCCGCGACCGTAGAAAAGCGATTCACCGGCGGCATCGCCATGCACGGCGACGGCATTGAAGACGCCGTGGACGGAGGCGAGAATGTGGCTTTGGGCGATGAATGACGGCTGGATGCGAAGCTCAACCGCGCCGTCGGCATGCTCCCGGATGACCGCGAGCAGCTTGACGACGTAGCCGAGGTTTTTGGCGAAATTGATGTCGGCGGGGCGGACTTGCTCGATGCCGGAGACGTGGATCGATGCCGGATCGATGGGAAATCCGTAGGCGAGGGTGGCGAGGAGAATCGCCTTGTGAGCGGCGTCCCAGCCGTTCACGTCGAGCGCCGGATCGGCCTCCGCGTAGCCGAGCGCTTGGGCCTCGCCGAGCGCGGCTTCGAAGGTGAGCCCGGCGTCGGTCATGCGACCGAGGATGTAGTTTGAAGTGCCGTTGATGATTCCGGAAAAGGAGTGAATCCTATTGCCGATGAACGAGTCCTGCACGGTGCGGATGATCGGGATGCCGCCGGCGACGGCTGCTTCGAAGTGGATCGGCGTGTCCATTTCCCGGGAAATGGCGAACAGCTCGACTCCGCGCTCGGCGAGCAGGGCTTTGTTGCCGGTGACCACCGGTTTCTTGGCGCGCAGGGCGGCGGCGACGATTTCAAACGCGTCGGTCGTGCCGCCGATGAGTTCGACGACGATGTCCACCGCCGGGTCCGCGACGAGTGCGCGCCAGTCGGTGGTGAAAATTTCGGCCGCGACTTCCCCGGTCGTGGCGCGGACTTTCGCGAGGTCGCGGACGAGGATTTTCGCGATGTGCAAGGTCACGTCTCCGCCGGTGCGTCCGGTGATGAGTTCGCCGTTACGCTGAAGGGTGTTCCAGACACCGGAACCGACGGTTCCGAAGCCGGCCAGGCCGATGCCGAGAGATGAGCAGGGGTTCACGCGGGGGACTGTGATCGCGTTTTACCCGCTTGTCCAAGCCGGAACAGATGGAAAAAACCGGCGATCAGCCCGGCTCGCCGTGTTGGCGCTCCGCTTCCAGCCAGTCGCCGTGGGAATCGCCGGGCAGGCCTTTTTCCACGCGGTTGCGGTAGTTGAGGTAAGCGGCGCGGGCGACCGTGTCGAGCGATGGTTTCGCGGCGGCTTTTTTGGCGGGAGCCTTTTTCGCAGCGGCGGGAGCGGAAGCTTTCACAGCGGCGGGGGCCGGATCGGCTTTTTTGACAGCGGCCTTCTTGGCGGCTTTTTTCGCAGCGGGCTTGGGGGTCGCTTCCGCTTTTTTCGGGGCGGATTCAGGTGTCGTTTTCGCAGTTTTCTTGGCAGCCATAAATTGGGGAGGTTGTTGTAAAGTCAGCACAGAGATGCCAAACCGAAAATAAACAGGCTTTCTGGTGATTGCCAGCCCTTTCGATCTGGGTATAGTCCCGCCGTGGCAAACGCCTATTCATGGAGTGCATCGCGCGGCGGGAGGGTTTATCGCTTGCCCGGCCCGGATCATCTTGGCTGGTGGGCGGCGGTGGCGATGCTGGTCTCGATCCTCCTGCACGTGATCGTGTTCTTCGCGCTCGATCAGATGAAGATCGCCTTCAAATTCGAGCAGGCCCGCGAACTCAGCACCAAACCGATCGATGTCAGCCAGATGCAAGTGCGGCCGATGGATCTGGAGAAATCGCTGCCGCCGGAAGACGTCATCCAGCCGCCCAAAGACAGCGCGGCCTTGCTCGACGAGGTCGAGTTGTTGGACATTCTGCCCAAGGATCAGCAAATCGACATCAAGCCCGCGATCATCGAGGCCGAGTATGCGCTGCAGATGAAAAACCCGGCCGCAGCGGGAAATCCCGAGGCTACCGCGCTCGAAATTTCCGCAGGCTTGGAAGTGGACGCCGATCTCCCCGAACTCGGCCGCGAGCCGGTCAACATCAAGCCAGCGGAAATCGGCCAGATGACCGTGGATCCCGGCGCGGCCCTCGTGGACGATAATGAGATAGGGAAGTTCACCGACGACCTCATCAAACGAGGTGCCAACGGCAAGGTCGAGAACGGCACGCTCGACGGCGTGATCTCGCTCGACAGCCTGCTCGATCTGCCCGCCAACATCCTGCTCAGCAAGAAAACCATGCTGCCCAGCGACCTGCTTTTCGAATTCAACAGCTCGGAACTCCGCGAGAGCGCCAAAGTCGGCCTGATGAAACTCGGCCTGCTGATGGACCGGAATCCCGGTCTCTATTGCTGGATCGAGGGCCACACTGACCTCGTCGGCGGCGACGAATTCAACCTCAACCTCTCGATCAAGCGCGCCGAAGCGGTAAAAAACTACCTCGTCACCTCCCTGCGGATGGACCGCTCCAAGATCATCACCCGCGGCTTCGGCCGTTATGAACCGCTCATCATCACCGGCACCGCCGAGGAGCAATCCGCCAACCGCCGGGTGGAAATCCGCATGCGCAAAACCCCGCCGAACAAGGCCCAGATGACGGTCGTTCCGCAGAAGGCCGCCGTCATCGAGGAATCTCCCGCACCCGCGCCTAAAGCGATTCTCGTGAAGCCACTGCGGGCGAATCCGGTCGAGGAATTCCAAGAGCTTCCCGAAGTCGAAATCCCCCGCGCCATCCCCCGCGCGCAGCCGGTCGAGTGATCCGCGTGTTGCAGTTCCTCCGGCAAGTTTTAACTTGGAGTAAAAATTTAGATGGATAAGCCATCCAAACTATCTCTCCGCATTGACTTTTTAAAAAGCAGACTAACCGGAGGTGGTATTTCAAAAATCCGCCATGCAAGCCCGTTCCAGCCACCGATTTTTTGCGTTCGCGATTTTGTTTGCCCTTACTGGTGTTTGCCAAGGGCAGACCTTGTATAAGCCGGCGCGCCCGCCGGATTTACGGATACCGTGATTTCGACACTCGGCACTTTGGAAACTCGCGAGGCGAAAATCCCGTTGAGCTCCGGCAGCACGTGTTTCATCCGCATTCAAGTCACCCGGCAATGAGTCGCCGTCAGACGTAGTGCAGCTCGGCCGCCTTCGCGTCGATGGCGGCGTCGTTGTCGAGCAGCTCCTGGATCGGATCCCAGCGGCCGGAAAGCAGGGCTTCGCGGGCGGAGTCGGGCATGGTGACCGGGATGTCGAGCCCGCCGGAGGTGCGGACGCGGAGCGCTTGCACGTCGATGGTGATTTCCGTTTCCGGATCAGCTTCCACGGCGTCGCGGATGGCGACGACGTCGGCCGGGCTGGCCATCACGCAGGGCATCGCGAGCGTGGTGGAGTTGCCGTAGAAGATTTCCGCGAAGGACTCGGCGATGACGCCGTTGAAGCCGTATTTGCGCAGCGACTGCGGGGCGTGCTCGCGGGACGAGCCGCAGCCGAAGTTCACGCCGGCGACGAGGATGGAGGCCTTGGCGAAGCGCGGGTCGTTGAGCGGGTGGTCGGTTTTTTCACCGGTCTCGGAATTGAAACGCACGTCGTAGAACGCGAATTCACCGAGACCGTCGAAGGTGACGCATTTCATGAAACGCGCCGGGATGATGCGGTCGGTATCAATGTCGGCGCCGGGGATGAAAACGGCGCGGCCGGTGACGGAAGGAACAGGTTCGAGTGCCATATTAGGTAGATTTTGAAATGCTGAAAAACTGAAATGCTGAAATTAGCCGTCCTCGCGGTTGATGAGATACCACGGCCGTTTCACGTCGTCGGGAAATGGAGCGGATCGATAGAAGGCGGAGACCGGAAGCGTGAGGTCGATGGACTCGAGGTGAATCAAGGAATCGAACTGAGTGTAAATATGCTTTTTCCAATGGTCCGAGCGCCGGACGATGTAGATCTCCGGCCAGTCCTGCTCGATGTAAACGATTTCCTCGACGCTCGGCATCCGTTTGTAAGTGGTGAGCTTGTCGCCTCGATCAAAGCGCGAGGTCGATTCGGAGATAACCTCGATGATGAGCTTGGGCGACCGAGCCAAATACGATTGATCGTCGGCGGGTTCACAGGTCACGAAGACATCCGGATAATAATAGGATTCTCCCACGTCGTCGGCGATTTGGACTTTCACGGCCTCGATAAAAACCCGGCAGGGTCCGCCACGAAGGTGGTTCTTGATGGCCGTGGCTGTATCCAAACAGATTTCGTTATGCCGGAAACTGACGCCAGACATCGCGTAGATCCGCCCGTCCACGAACTCATGCCGGATTTCGGAGCGCAGTTCTCCTTCAAGATATTCGGCGGCGGTGATGGGTAAGTTCGTGGCGGCGCTGCTCATAACGTGGATTCTAGGCGACTGCCGCTCTCGCTTCCAGCGTGAAAACCTCGCGCGCGTCGGCGACGGAACCGCGGATCGCGGCGGCGGCGACCATGACGGGCGACATGAGAACGGTGCGTCCGGTGGGCGAGCCTTGGCGGCCTTTGAAGTTGCGGTTAGACGACGAGGCGCAGAGCTGGTCGCCGACGAGTTTGTCCGGGTTCATCGCCAGGCACATCGAGCATCCCGCGCCGCGCCATTCGAAGCCGGCGTCGGTGAAGATTTTCGGCAGGCCTTCCTGTTCCGCCTGGATGGCGACGACTTGCGAGCCGGGGACGACGATGGCTTGCACGCCGGGAGCGACGTGGTGGCCCTGGATGTATTTCGCGACTTCGCGGAAGTCGGAGATCCGGCCGTTGGTGCAGGAGCCGATGAAGGCGACGTCGATTTTCACGCCCTTGATCGGGGTGCCGGCGTCAAGTTTCATGTAGGCGAGGGCTTCCTCGATGGTGGCTTTTTCCAGCGGGGTCGAAGCGGTTGCAGGGTCCGGGATGTTTTCGGAAATCGAGATGCCGTGGTCCGGGGAGATGCCCCAGGTGACGGTCGGCTCAATTTCAGAGGCGTTGATTTTGACGATGTCGTCAAACGCGGCGTCCGCATCGGAAGCGAAGGAAAGCCAGCGGGCGGCGGTGGCGCTGAAGTCGGTCATGTCCACATACGGGCGGCCGTGGAGATAGGCGATGGTCTTGGCGTCCGGATTGACGTAACCGCAGCGGGCGCCGCCTTCGATGGACATGTTGCAGACGGTCATGCGCTCTTCCATGGACATGCGCTCGAAGACGTCGCCAGCGTATTCGTAGGCGTAGCCGATGCCGCCGTTCGCGCCGAGCAGGCGGATGATGTGGAGGATGACGTCCTTGGCATAAACGCCCGGAGCGAGGTCGCCGTTCACTTCGATGCGGCGGACCTTCATTTCCTGCAGAGCGATGGTCTGGGTGGCGAGAACGTCGCGGACCTGGCTGGTGCCGATGCCGAAGGCGATCGCGCCGAACGCACCGTGGGTGGCGGTGTGCGAGTCGCCGCAAGCAATCGTGGTGCCGGGCTGGGTGATGCCTTGCTCGGGTCCGACGACGTGGACGACGCCTTGTTTGCCGGAGGCGAGATCGAAATAGGTGACGCCGAAGTCATCGCAGTTCTTGCGGATCGCATCGATCATCTCAGCCGCGAGCGGATCCGCGGGCTGGTCCTGATTGATCGTCGGAACGATGTGGTCGATGGTGGCGAAGGTGCGCTGGGGGAATTTCACCTTCAGCCCGAGATCGCGGAGCATGCCGAAGGCTTGTGGCGAGGTGACCTCGTGGATGAGGTGCGTGCCGATGAAGAGTTGCGTGCGTCCATCGGCGATGGTGCCGACGGTGTGTGCGTCCCAGACTTTTTGGAAGAGGCTTTTTCCCATGGTGTAAGATGTCCGCCGTGGTTGGCGACGGGCGGGAAAAATGCCCATGCGGATTCAGAATGTCAAAGCCGCATGCAAATCCGGCTGAAAGAAACCGGAACCTCAGCTGAGCACGATGACCAAGCCGGCAATGATTCCCGCCAGCGCGAGCACGCCGGCGATGATTCCGATGATTTTCAGCCAATTCCGGAAATGCCGGACCTTGGTGGGAGAACCCTCTACCCATTCATCCCAGGTTCGCTGCGTTTGGGGCTGGGACCGGTGGTAATGACGCAAGTTCCCATTGAACTTGGAATCTCCTGAGGATGGAAGATCGTGCTTCATGGGTAGCAATCAAGCATATGACAGGGCGTTTTCCGGTTTAGGCAGCCTATTCTTGTGACTTTGGTGTCACCACTATGAAGATCCCGCCCGATGCCGGGGACACTTGATTACCCGCGATGAACGCACCGGAAGGCTGGCATTACTTGGAGTAATGCACTTCAGGAGCAGGAGCCGACTGGATTTCTTGGAATTGGGGGAGCGAACGCAGGCCGGGTGCCTTTTGCTCGCCGGTGCAGCAGCAGGAAGCGGCCAACAGTGCGAAAACGGAAGCGACGAGAGTGCAGAGGATACGGGTCATGGGAGTGGAATCGGAAGGTTTAAGGAGAATGAAGAAGAGGTTTTCAGCGAGGAAGGGCGGCGGAGAGGGAAATCACTTGGACGGAGCCACGTAAGCCGGTTGGCTGGGAGCAGGGGCGCTTGGGCAGCAGGAGGCGGCGAAAAGCGCGGCAGCAGCGGCGATGAAGGCGAGTTTCATGATTTCAATGAGGTGGTTTTTGATTGGGCGATGACATGAAACGCATGCCATTGAGCCGCGAGACTAGCGGCGGTGTCCGGCCCTGCAAGGCAAAAGACGAGTCGGGCGGCGGCGCTTCCCAGACCGCAATCCGCCCGGCCCTCCGTCTTCCCACTTGTATATTTCTCCCGCAGCCCGGACTCTCACGACATGCCCGCAGCGCCAGAAGCCGATCCCCGGTTCAACGAATTCATCATCCTCCAAGCCCAGAACGCCGGGCTGTTTCTCGGCCAGATTCCCAATCCCCACAGCGGGGAGAAACAAATCAACCTGCGCGCCGCCAAATCCGTGATTGATTCACTGGAAATGCTCGCTTCCAAAACCTGCGGGAATCTCACAACTTCCGAGCAGAAGCTGCTCACCACCGCGCTCGACAATCTCCGCCCGCTGTTCCAAGCCGCCCAAGCTTAAACCGATCATTGACCCCATCCAACTCCCATGAATTTCGACCCCTTCAACATTGGCAAGGTCCCCGTCGGCGGGCCGGTTCCCTTTTTCATCCTTGGCCCATGCTCGCTTGAATCCGAGGCGTTCGCCTGGGAAATGGCGCGCTCGCTCAAGGAAATCGCCGACCGCACCGGCATCCATTTCATTTTCAAGGCCTCCTTCGACAAGGCGAACCGCACCTCCGTGGACGCCTTCCGCGGCCCCGGCGTGAAGGAAGGCTGCCGCATCCTCGGTGAAATCGGCAAGGAGCTCGGCGTCCCCGTCACCACCGACATCCACACCGCCGAGCAGGCCGCGATCGCCGCCGAGCACGTCGATCTCCTGCAAATCCCCGCCTTCCTCTGCCGCCAGACCGACCTGCTCGAAGCCGCCGCCAAAACCGGCCGCGCCGTGAACGTCAAAAAAGGCCAGTTCCTCGCCCCACTCGACACCGTCAACATCGCCGGAAAAATGCGCGCTTTCGGCTGCGAGCGCTTCCTCATCACCGAGCGCGGCACCACCTTCGGCTACAACAACCTGGTCGTGGACATGCGCTCGCTCTACTGGATGCGCAAGGAGGGCCTGCCTGTTATTTTCGACGCCACCCACTCCGTCCAACGCCCCGGCGGACTCGGCGGCGCCACCGGCGGTGACGGCGAGCTCGCCCCGGTCCTCGCCCGCGCGGCGGTGGCCACCGGCCTCGACGGCCTGTTCATGGAAGTCCACTCCGACCCCGCCAACGCCGTCTCGGACGGGCCTAACCAAATCCCGCTCGAATTCATCGAGGACCTTCTCGTCAAACTGATCGCGATTCATCACGCCTCGCACTGAGGCGGCTCAAACCCAATCGATCCCGCCCGTTCTTGCGCCGCATTCTTACAGCCCTCGCGCTTGTCGTGCCCGCCGCCACCCTGGCCGCGGAAGTGGCGGCCACGCCGCCGCCGGTGGAGAAAATTCCCGCCTTCGGGCTCCTTCCAGACGGCAGCGAGCTCAAGAACGTGATCCTCCCGCGCTACGATGAAAACCGCCGCTTGGTCAGCGTCATGAATGCCAAGGCGATGACCATCGTCAGTGCCGGGGAAATCGCCGGCGACACGGTTACCGTGTTGTTTTACAACTCCAATCAAACCCAGCGCGGGCGCGTCGATCTCGCGAAGGCGGTTTTCAACCAGCAAAAAGGCCTGCTGACCACCAAGGATCCCGTCCACCTGCAATCCGACCGGATGAGCACCCGCGGCAGCGGCCTTTATTACTCCGTCGCGCAGGGCAAGGGTTTTATGCTCGGCCCCGTCACCACCAACCTCCAAGCTCCTCCCACCGAGACGACCATGCATGCTCCCAAATCACCGCTCCGTACGACCGCTCTCCTCGGCGTCTCGCTTCTCACCCAGTCGCTGGTCGCCGCGCCACCCAAGTCGCTAACCGCCGCAGAAACCGCCGCGATCCAGGCGGACGCCGCATCCAAGGCCGCCGCTGCCACCGCCGCGCAAACCGGTGCCCGCAAGAGCCTGGACCACGATGTGGCGGCTGCCGCCACCGTCTCGAAAGACGCCGCCGCCTTCGTCACTCAAGCGGATCTCCCGGCCGTCGCCACGGACACCGTGCCGGCACCCGCGAAACCGCTCGAAATCCAGAGCGGTCCTAACGACACCTTGATCCACTGCGAGGGCGGCATGTATTACGATGCGGACGAAGGCGTCATGGTTTACCTGAAAAACGTCACCGTCAAGGACCCGCGCTTCAATCTATCCGGAGCCAACGAGCTGAAAATTTTCTTCGAGAAAAAGCCGGCCAAAGTCGCAAAAGCCGACTCGAAGGAATCGCCGGAAGACACGGTGAAATCCGCGGCTCCGGCAAGCACCCCGCCGGACAAAGCCCCGGAAGCATCTGAAAAAGCCAAGCCCGGCGCGAAAGGAAGTCCCGGCTCGGGCTTCGGTGAGGTCGAGCGCATCGTGGCCACCGGCGCCGTGCTCATCGAACAGAAAGCGGAGCCGGGCAAGGACCCCATCCACGCCAGCGGCGCCATTTTCACCTACAACGTCAAAGCCGACCAGATCATCCTCAGCGGCGGCTACCCTTGGTATACCCAGGGCACGACCTTCATGCGGGCGAGAGAGCCGAACCTCACCATCCGGATGTCCCCCAAGACGGGCAGCTTCGTCACCGAAGGAGTTTGGGACATGGGCGGAAATCTCGAATCCAAAAAGAAGTAGCCGCTTCCCGGCCTGATCGACACCCATTCCAACGATGCACCACCCCGGCTCCACCTGCTCCCATACGGAATCCGCCGTCCTTTTTGCTAACGGACTTCGCAAGACCTACAACGGCCGCGCCGTGGTGGACGGGGTTTCCATCACCGTCCAGCCCCGGGAAATCGTCGGCCTGCTCGGCCCTAACGGCGCGGGCAAGACCACCTCGTTCTACATGATCGCCGGCTTGATCCCCGCCGACGCCGGCTCGGTCTGTTTCAACGGCCACGACATGTCGCGCATGCCGATGCACCGCCGCGCCCGCCTCGGCCTCGGCTATCTGCCGCAGGAGGAGTCGGTTTTCCGC
The DNA here is from genome assembly GCF_058122085.1 of Luteolibacter sp. Lineage (NCBI taxonomy): Bacteria > Pseudomonadati > Verrucomicrobiota > Verrucomicrobiia > Verrucomicrobiales > Verrucomicrobiaceae > Luteolibacter > Luteolibacter sp. Next base: position 34,644 of record NZ_JBIKBQ010000004.1, read on the forward strand.
AAGCTCTCGGTGCTGGACAACCTGCTAGCCATTCTCGAAACCCGGCCGAATCTCAACCGCGCCGAGCGCCATGAACGCGCCCATGATTTGTTGGATCGCTTCGGCATCAGCAAGCTCGTCAAGTCGCTTGCCATCACCCTGTCCGGCGGCGAAAAACGTCGCCTCGCCATCGCCCGCTCGCTGTGCTCGGACCCGACGCTGCTGATGCTCGACGAGCCCTTCGCCGGCATCGATCCCATCGCCGTGGAGGACATCCAGCGCATCGTCCGCGAGCTGCGCGACCGCGACGGGCTCGCCATTCTCATCACCGACCACTCGGTCCGCGAAACCCTCAGCATCACCGACCGCGCCTTCCTCATTCACGACGGCCGCGTCATCCTCGAAGGCGCGTCCGACGAGCTCGTCAACGACCCCATCGCCCGCAAGCATTACCTGGGCGAGGATTTCAGGATGTGATGGCGGCGATCAATGCGCCGCGAGCCAGTTAGGCCCGGTGCCGGAGCTGACCTCGACGGGCACGCCGTTGGGAAGCGGCAGCGCGGTCTTCATCGCGGTGAGGATCTGCGGGACGAGCTCCTCCTGCTCGTCGCGGGCGAGGTCGAAGACGAGTTCGTCATGCACCTGGAGCAGCATCTTGGACTGACAGGAATTCTCCCGCAGCAGCGTGGCGATGCGGATCATCGCGAGTTTGATCATGTCCGCGGCGGTGCCTTGGATCGGCATGTTGATAGCAGCGCGCTCGGCGATGCCGCGGAGGTTTTGGTTGCCGGAATTGAGGTCCGGAAAATACCGGCGGCGACCGCTGAGGGTCTCGACGTAGCCGGCCTCGCGGGCCTCGTTGACCGTGCGATCCATGAACTGGCGGATGGCGGGATACTCGCGGAAATAGGCTTCGATGATGTTAGCCGCCTCTGTCCGCGGGATGGCGAGGCGCTGGCTGAGACCGAAGGCGGAGATGCCGTAGATGATGCCGAAGTTCACCATCTTCGCGGTGCGCCGCATGTCGGAGGTGACGTTCTCCGGCTCGACGGCGAAGACCTTCGCGGCGGTGATGGTGTGGATGTCGGCATCGTTCTGGAAGGCCTCGATCATCGTGACGTCCTGCGAGATCGCGGCCATCACGCGGAGCTCGATCTGCGAGTAGTCGCAGGAAAGCAGCGTGAAGCCGTCGCGCGGGACGAAGGCCTTGCGGATCTTGCGGCCGGCCTCGGAGCGGACCGGGATGTTCTGCAAGTTGGGATCGGACGAGGCGAGCCGGCCGGTGGCGGCGACGAGCTGATGGAAATGCGTGTGGATGCGCCCGGTCTCGGCGACGATGTGGGTGGGCAGCGCGTCGAGGTAAGTGCCCTTGAGCTTGGTGGACTCGCGCCAGGCGAGGATGTCGCTGATGATCGGATGCTTGCCTTCGAGCGTGGCGAGCGTCTGCTCGTCGGTCTTGTATTGGCCGGTCTTGGTCTTCTTGGCTTTTTCGGCCAGGCCGAGCTGGTCGAAAAGGATCTCTCCCAACTGCTTGGGCGAGGCGATGTTGAACGAGCGGTCCGCGTGGACGTGGATCGATTTCGCGAGCTCGTCGATTTGGATTTGCAGCTCGTCGCCGATGACGCCGAGCGCGGCGGGATCGATGGCGATGCCCTCCATTTCCATGCCGACGAGGACGGGCAGCAGCGGGCCTTCGATTTGTTTGAGGATGGATTCCTGACCGGACTCGGCTAGAAGCGGGCGGATTTTTTGTGCGAGCTGGAAAGTGACATCGGCATCCTCAGCGGCGTATTCCGCGAGAATGGCGAGCGGGATGGCGGCGATGTCGAGGTCCTTGGAGGCCTTGGCTTTTTCCGCGTGGGAGAAGAGATCGAGCAGAGTCGCCGCGTCGGGTTCGGCGGCGGGCTTCGAGATGTCCGCGAGCTTGACCGGGGTGTAGCCTAGCAGGATTTCGGAAAGGTAATCCATCGAGTGCCGGCGCTCGGGGGCGATCAAGGTGTCGGCGAGCATCGTGTCGAAGAACGGACCCGCGACCTCGATGCCGTGATGATGGAGAATGGAGAGGTCGAACTTGAGGTTGTGGCCGATTTTCTCCGCGGGAGATGCGAGGGCGGAACGAACAGCAGGGAGCAGGGAATCGGAGTAGGGAAGATACCAGCCTTCGTGGGCTTTCCAAGAGAACGCCACGCCTAGCAGCCTGGAGGTGAAGCGGTCGAGGCCGGTGGTCTCGATGTCGAAGCAGAAGGATTTCTGTTGGGCGAGCGCGGCGAAGAGTTGGGCTTGGAGTTCCGGGGTGTCGACGAGGTGGTAGGTGTGCTCGACGTCGCGGATGGTCTTGAAGGTTTCGAAGAGGGTGGGCGTTTCGGGCACCTCGGGTTGGCCCGGCTCCGCGCCCGCGGCGGGGAAAAGCCGCTTGGTGAGGGTGCGAAATTCGAACTCGTTGAAGAGCGTTTTCAAGGCCTCGTCGTTGCGCTCGGAAATGACGAGCTCGTCCCAGGTGACGTCCACCGGGACGTCGAGGATGATGGTGGCGAGCTCCTTGGAAAGCAGCGCCTGGTCGGCGTGGGTCTCGACGTTTTCCTTCTGCTTGCCTTTGAGCTTCGCGGAATTGGCGATGAGATTCTCGATCGAGCCGAACTCGGCGATGAGCTTCTTCGCCGTCTTCTCGCCGACGCCGGGGATGCCGGGAATGTTGTCCGCGGCGTCGCCCCACAGGCCGAGGATGTCGATGACCTGCTCCGGGCGCTCGATTTCCCAGTTCGCAAGCATGGTGGGCAGGTCGATGATTTCATGGTCGGAGCCCTTGCGCCCCGGCTTCCACATGCAGGTGCTTTCCGAAATGAGTTGGGCGAAATCCTTGTCCGGCGTCACCATGAACGACTCGAACTCATCCTGCTCCGCGCGCTTCACCAGCGTGCCGATGATGTCGTCCGCCTCGAAGCCATCGACCTCCAGCACGGGAATCCCGAACGCCCGGCAAAGCGCCTTCACGTGCGGAATCGCCGCGGCGAGCTCCTCCGGCATCTCGTCGCGCTGCGCCTTGTAGGCGGGAAATAAAATGTGCCGCGGCGTGGGCGCGGAGGTGTCGAAGGCGACACCGATGTGGGTGGGGTTTTCCTTTTCGAGAATCGACAGCAGCGTGTTGATGAAGCCGTAGAGCGCGGAGGTGTTGGTGCCCTTGGAGTTGCGGATGGGATTCTGGATGAAGGCGAAATGGGCCCGGTAAATCAGGGCCATGCCGTCGAGCAGGAAGAGGCGTTTCATGGCCGGAGCTTGGGCGGGCTTTCCCGGCGAGTCCAGAAGAGTGCGCGGCTTGAATCAGAGGAAGAGTTTCAGCCGCAAAAAGGCGCAAGAAAACGCAAAAATCAAGATGAGGTCCAAACGCTGCCACCGCTTCACTCCCACTCCAGCGCCGGGTGACCTCCACCTCGGGGCCGGGTAGCTCCCACCTCGCCACCGGGTAGGTCCCACCTCGCCGCCGGGTAGGTCCCACCTCGCCACCGGGTAGCTCCCACCTCGCCACCGGGCAACTTCTACCCCGCCACCGGGTAGCTTCCACTTCGCCGCCGGATAGGTTCCAGTCGATAGGGTCAGTCGATATCGATATCGATAGGGTCCCGACTAACAAGCATTGACGTTCGAGGTGGTGGAGGACGACAAGGACCACTACGGCTGGGTGGATCTGATGGAGAGGACCTGCGGGAGCTACGGCTGGCGGGTGCATGCATGGGTGCTGATGGGCAATCATTTCCACCTGCTGGTGGAGACGCCGGAGCCGAATCTGGTGGCGAGCGGAAGCGGGGATGATGAAACGGAAGTTAGCGACAGTCACAGACAGCCGCTACAGTTTCGGGGGAAGCCGGTGGAGCCGGCGGCGGCCCCCCTGTCAGTTGGTCGGCTTGATGTCGAGCATCAGGGAAATGTGCATGGCGGTGAGCTCGCCCATCGAGGTGCAGTCGCCGAAGCCGCTGGTGGCGTGCATCCGGTCGAGCTCGCGGGCCAGCGTGACGACGTGCTCGCGCGGGGCGATGTCCTCGCGCCGCATGATTCCGAGCAGCGCGCGCAGGCGGCCGCTCTCGACCTTGGCGCGGCGGGCCATCTGCGCGTGTTCCTCAGCCACGTATTGGTCGATGCTCTTGCGGTTGAGCACGTCGAAGGCGAGGCGGGTGACCTGGCGGTTCGAGTTGAAGCGGAACGCCAGATAGATATTGCCGTTGCCCTCGTAGGACTGCTGGTCGAAATCGATCGCCCGCACGCGGTATTGGACCTCCTCGAAGTCCGGGGTGATGTCCACCACGTAGTTCACGCTGCGCATGTCGCCGAGCAGGCGGATGAAGCTGCGCTCGGTGAATTTCGTGAACTCCTTGGCGATCCGCACCTTGTTGAGGCCGGGCTGCTTCAGGTAGTCGCGGATGAAGACATCGCCCGGAACTCCGGCGATGTGTTCCTCGATCAGGGTGTTGCCGTTGACCAGATAGTTGATCCGGTTAGGCGAGAGGATGTGCTCCAGCTCCAGGCCGTAGATGCGCGAGGAGTCCGCTTGCTTGACGTAGAAATAGTCGGAGTTGTCGTTGAAGAGGTTGGTGACGCGGATGCGGAAAGGTTTCGAATTCCCGAAATCCCCGAAGTCGATGCGGTCCACCACGAGGTGGTCGTGCTGCTCCACATCGCGGCCGAGTTTGAGCTCCGTGTAGATGCTCGTCAGCCGCGGCCGCAGTTCTGCGAGCACCTCCGGCGGATACATCACGGTGAGCCACAAGGTTTCCTTGCCCTTGGGATCCTCGTATGGAATCGCCCCGCTGAAGCGGCAGAGCTCTTCATAAACCCGCGGAATTTCCCGGTAGCGGTCGAAGTGATAGAGATACTGCCGCAACGATTGGGAAACCGGATATTTCGTCTTCTGTCGCGCGATCACGGCGAGAAAATAAGCACGGTCCGGCCCGATGGCGAGCGCGGCTTTAGGGCTTCCCCGGCTTGGGCAGCGGCTCGTCGCCCAGGATTTTATCCAAGTCCGCGACCCGCTCCCACGGGCAGCGCTTGCGTTGGTATTTTTTCCAGACCACGTCGCGCAGCTCGCGCCACACCGCTTCCGACGGCGGTTTCAGGTCGGTCCACGTCGGGTTGCGCTTTTCCCGCGTCGTCATGATCGTCCACCGCGTGCCGAGGTAATTCGCCCGGTAGAAGACTTTCCCGTCGTCGGTATTTTCGAACCACTCGTGACTTTCCATGGCCGGAGACTGGCGGCGCGGGAAACCGGAGACAAGCGGCGAATCCGCCATCGACGCGCCCCCCCCGCGGGTGCATCGTCCCGCCATGGCAACCATCGGCGAGCGCGCGTCCCTTCAAATCCTACATGAGAAAAGCTTCGGGCTTTTTCTCGACGGCGGCGAGCTGGGGGAAATCCTGCTGCCTCACCGGGAAATACCTCGCGGTTGCAGCATCGGCGAATCCCTCGACGTCTTCCTTTACAACGATTCCGAGGACCGCCCGGTCGCCACGCTCCAGTCGCCCAAGGTCATGCCCGGCCAGTTCGGCCGCTTGAAATGCGTGGCCGTCACCGGCGTCGGCGCGTTCCTCGACTGGGGCCTGCCGAAGGATTTGCTCGTCCCCTTCCGCGAGCAGAAAATCCGCATGGATGTCGGGAAAAACTACATCGTCCACGTCCACATTGACGAGCAGACCGGCCGCATCATCGCCTCCAGCCGGATCGCGCGGCACATGGACCTGACGCCGCCCGACTTCCGGCTCGAGCAGGAAGTCGATCTGATCATTTTCGGGAAAACCGACCTCGGCTACAAGGCGATCATCAACGGCACCCACAGCGGCCTGATTTTCGCCAACGAAGTTTTCCAGCCGCTCCAACCCGGCGAAGCCCTCAAAGGCTACATCACCGCCCTCCGCCCGGACGGGAAAATCAACATCAGCCTGCACGCCGCCGGCCGCGCGAAAGTCGATGACCTGGAAGGCCAAATCCTCTCCGAACTCGAAGCCCGCGGCGGTTTCTGGTCCATCGGCGACCACAGCCCCGCCGCGGAGATCAACGACGAGTTAGGAGTGAGCAAGCGCACCTTCAAGCAAGCCACCGGCGCGCTCTTCAAGAAGGGTGAGATCATGATTGAGAACAACGGCATCCGGCTGGTGAAGGAAGCTGACTAAGGGGACGAGAGGTCAATAAGGAGCCACGACACTCTTGTCGTGATTGCCGATGAGTTTGCGGAGGATGGCGACTTGGTCGGGCAGCGTAGCGGCGATCACCGGTCGCCGCGAGTCGTCTTCACCGGAGCGATCCAGTCGCGGCGACCGGTGATCGCCACTACAGTCCTCCCAGCCATACGCTTCCAACACGGCTTCATCCAGCTCGTCGTGGATCTCACGGATGCGCTGCTTGAGCGGGGATTCTTCAAAGTATTTGGAGTCGCAGTAGGTCGCCGACTTCGACAATCACCACATCCACCGGGATCGGCACACCTTGGCTAAGGATGAAATTGTCGCAGGTCGCGTCAAATATCCCGATCCGCTTCGCATCGTTGTAAAATGACGAATCCGATTCGGAGCCGATGAAAAACCTCGGCACCAAAATGAATCCGCGTTTGCGTAGCTCGCTGATGATGTCGCGTTTTTCCGGATACGGGCCTTCGATGAATGGATGCGAGATGACAACCTGAACGCCTTCATCGGTTTCCGATACGCCCTGGAGTATCGCGTTGTCGCCAAGCAGACGGTTCGCGTTTTGCCAGCGTTCGAGATATTCGAGCGGTGTGGCCTCGGCGAGATGTGGAACTCCGTCTTCTCCCGGAAGGACGGTCCAGCCGAAACGATCCGGACGCGTGACTTTCCAAACCTCGCCATCCAGTTCCCAGATGTCATGCTCTGAGCCGCCGATCGCTGCCTTTCCCTCCCACAGGGAAGGACTCACGATCAGCCCGCTTTTTTCAGCCCACCGGACGAGCGCGCTCGCTGGATGGTTGCGGCTTTTCGGCGTAATCCAAACGGTTCCTCTCCAGTTGTGCGCGCATTTCCGCGGACGAACGCGATGGCTGATTCGAGCGGATTTTCCGGTATTCCTCGGACATTTGATCCAGCGGATCCGGTTGGGTGGTGGGGATTTTGTTCATTGGACAACGGCGGGAATTTGCCACTTGGGGAGGATGATTGCAAGGGAGGAGTGAAGCGTGATTACAACTGCCCCAGACCTTTGAGCGTCTCCAGAATCCCCTCGATCTGCTCGGTGCGTTTCTTGTTTTTGCGGCCGAAGTGGGCGGAGATGGATTCGGGGTCAGGAGTTGCGACATTCTTGTCGTAAGCAGCGATGAGCTTGCGGAGGATGGCGACTTGGTCTGGGAGGCGGTCGGGCCAGGGGGGAGGAAGAGGAGTTGATTGACGATTGAAGTTTGTTGATTTTGGATTTTTGAATGATCGGAAGTTTCCGTGCCGGCGAGGTCGGCTTGCCTCCGGCGGGCTTGGCGACCGGTGATCGCCACTACAGTCCTCCCAGCCATACGCTTCCAACACGGCTTCATCCAGCTCGTCGTGGATCTGGCGGAGGACGGTGACGAGGCCTTGGTCGTGGATTTGCTTTTCCTTGGCGGTGAGCGGCTCGCCGCTGCGGAGCTTTTCGAGCACGTTGTAAAATGCCGGTGAGCGTGAGGCCGGGATGCAGCTCCTTAGAGGGATTTGGAGGTTTGGGAAATTCTCTCCAATCCCCGCCTCGACGGATCGTGAAAATCGGGGAAGTTCGGGCATGTCCGAATCCCACCCGCCTCCTGTCCCCGCGTCCGCTGCCACCGATGCCGGTTGGCGCTTGGAGAATTCCTATGGCTCGCTGCCCAAGGTCTTTCATTTCGCCATCGCGCCGGTGCCGGTGCGCGCGCCGCGGCTGGTCGTGCTGAACCGCCCGTTGGCGGAGTCGCTCGGTCTGGCGGCCGACTCGCTAGACGAGGCCGTCTTCGCCGGAAACGCACTGCCGCCGGGCGCTTCGCCGCTGGCCCAGGCCTATGCCGGCCACCAATACGGCGGCTTCACCACGCTTGGCGACGGGCGGGCGATTCTGCTAGGCGAGCAGATCACCCCAAGCGGTGAGCGCTTCGACATCCAGCTCAAGGGCTCCGGGCGCACGCCGTTTTCCCGCGGCGGCGATGGCCGGGCCGCGCTCGGACCGATGCTGCGCGAATACATCATCAGCGAGGCCATGCACGCGCTCGGCATCCCTACCACCCGCAGCCTCGCCGTGGCGGCGACCGGTGAGGAGGTCATGCGCCAGGACGGACCACTCCCCGGCGCGGTGCTCACGCGGGTGGCCGCCAGCCACATCCGCGTCGGTACCTTCGAATGGGCCGCCGCCGCGGGTGACCGGGCGGACATGGAGGTGCTCGTCGCCTACACGCTCCAGCGCCATTTCCCCGAGCTCGCCGCGGCGGAAAATCCCGCGCTCGGCCTGCTAGAGGCGGTGATCGGGCGTCAGGCAGCGTTGATCGCGCGGTGGATGGGCGTCGGTTTCATCCACGGCGTCATGAACACCGACAACGTGGCGCTCTCCGGCGAGACCATCGACTACGGCCCCTGCGCCTTCATGGACGCCTACGATCCGGCCACCGTCTTCAGCTCCATCGACCGCCAAGGCCGTTACGCCTACGGCAACCAGCCGGCCATCGCGCAGTGGAATCTAGCCCGTCTGGCAGAAGCCCTGCTGCCGCTGATTCACCCGGAGGAAACCCGCGCCATCGAGCTGGCGACCGCGGCAGTCGAGAATTTCACCGTCCGCTATCAGGCCTGTTGGCTCGCGGAAATGAGGCGGAAAATCGGCATCTTCAACGAGGAGGCGGGCGACACCGCCCTCGTCCATTCCCTGCTCGAATGGATGCACCGCGCCAAGGCGGATTTCACCAACACCTTCGCCGCGCTCGCCCGGCCCGCGCCCGATGAAATTTTCCGCCAGTGGCAGGAAACCTGGCAGGCCCGCCTCGCCCGCCAACCGCAATCCCCAGGGGAATCCGCCGCACTCCGCAACGCCCACAATCCCGCCTTCATCCCGCGCAACCACCTCGTCGAAGCCGCGCTCGCCGCCGGCCAATCAGGCGACACGGGCCCGATGGAGCGCCTCCTGGAAATTCTAGCAACACCCTACGACCACGCCCGCGATGTCCCGGAATACCGCTCGCCCGATCCTGCTGGCGGTGCTGGCTACAAGACGTTCTGCGGGACGTGAGCGGGCGCACGATGCGACTTCGTTCATTCGCGGATGGAATGAGCTAGCTACGGATCGCTCATTCCCCAAGGCGAGGTTGTAAACTGCCCGCAACCCAGGAGTTTCTCGAATCGCAAACACGGGCGGTACAAGGTCTGCAAGCTCGTATTTGTGGAAAGATAGGAGGGTGTGATGAACCAGTTGGCACCGAGTGTCGTGCAGTCCCGGCGAATCACGGCATATCCCGCGAGGTAGGAAATGGCGAGAATGGCACAAGCCACGAGGACGACTGGGTGGGTCTTTCGGTCCGGATTCATGACGGTTAGAGCGGTGCGGAATCCCGCGGGAAACGTGTGGTTTTCATGACATCCGAAGGAAACCTCCGGATCCGGGCTTCCGACAAGAACCATCGGGCCGTTTACGCTGAATTTACAGAAGCGCTCTGCGCCACCCGTCTGTGATTCATCAAGGCACTCCGGGAGGAACAGTTATCCTCATCGGCCAATTTTCCCAGCCCCCGTCAGTGAGCGCCAGGCTCCCGCGTATGCGACCTCCTCCAGGAGGGCCGGCATCCCCGAAAATACTCCAGTCTTCGCGGTGTCTCACCCACTGGCAGAATCCGAAATAGACCACGCCTTTTTTCAATCGATTTCCATAGCCGTAGTGAAAACCTTGGAAGTAGCTGCGTGGCGGTCGATGGAAATGGAATCCTTTCGGATCCACCTCGACCGGTGTGCCATCCGCCTCAACCACGGTGATCCGGAAGCGAAGGTCCGTCCAAACCACAAACGGGAGAACGACCGTCGCTGCAATGCCCCATGACATCCGGTGACTCCCAACCACCTTTGGCAGATCAGTGCGAGCGCCTGCACGACGGACAAGATCGCGATAAGCACCGTCAATACCACGATGCTGAATGGTGAAACCCCAATGATGGAGATCAGCCTGATCGTCCCGATGCCGAAGATCAGCAAACAGATCATACTCCACAGGGGTGGCTTGGGGTAACGGCGAAAGCTCCAAGCGATCCATACCGAGAACGATAGACTCGCAACGCACGGCACCAAGCCGATAACAAGTCCTATGGGATTCATGGGACTTGTTTCACCTCGCCGCCACGAGATCGTAACCGCGCCAGTCGCCGATGGTGATGTCGGCGAACTCGCCGACGGGGATGCTTTCATCCACCATCACCGAGCCGTCGATTTCCGGGGCGTCCCACTGGGTGCGGGCGACGCCGGGCTGCTCGACTAACACGCGGTCGGCCTTGCCGACCTGCGCCTGGTTGGTCTCGCCGGCGATTTTCTGGAGCGCGGCCATGGCGCGGGACCAGCGGCTCTTGCGGGTGGCGTGATGGAGTTGGCCGTCCATCTTGTAGGCGCGGGTGCCTTCTTCCTTGGAGTATTGGAAAACGCCGGCGCGCTCGAAACGGAACTCCTCGATGAACTCCAACAGCTCTTGGAAATCCTCTTCCGTCTCGCCCGGGAAGCCGACGATGAAGGTGGTGCGGATGCCGAGTCCGGGGATGCCGGCGCGCATGCGGCGGAGCAGGTCGCGGATGTAGTCGCCGCTGGTCACGCGCTTCATGGCGGCGAGCATTCTATCGGAAATGTGCTGGAGCGGGATATCGACGTATTTCGCCACCTTGTCGCACTCGGCGATGGTGGTGATGAGCTCGTCCGACCAATGCGCGGGGTGGGTGTAGAGCAGGCGGACCCAGAAGTCGCCTTCGATCTTGTTGATCTCGCGGAGCAGGGTGGAGAGCGATTCGCCTCGGCTGGAATCGACGGGCGAGCTCGGTGTCGGGCGCTTGCCTTCCCACTGGTCCATGCCGAAGTAGGTGGTGTCCTGGGAGATGAGGTTGATTTCCTTCACGCCGGATGCAACGAGCGCCTGGACCTCTCTAACGACGGAGTCCTGCGTCCGCGAGCGGTGCTTGCCGCGGATGGTCGGGATGATGCAGAAGGTGCAGGTGTGGTTGCAGCCCTCGGCGATCTTGACGTAGGCGAAATGGTCGGGCGTCAGGCGGATGCGCGGCGTCGAGTAGTCCGGGACGTATTGCGGCTTGAGGGTGACGAAATCGCGCGGGTCCTCGGTGGCGGACGGGCCTTCGGTTTTCTGGACTTCGGAGTCGTTCTTCTTCCCTAGCAGGTTCTCGATGATCGGAGCCACCTTGGTGATCTGGTCGAGGCCGATGAAGGCGTCCACCTCCGGCATGATGCCGGGAAGGTCCTTGGCGAAACGCTGTGAAAGACAGCCGGCGACGATGATTTTCTGGCGCTCGCGGTCGGGGTCCTCCGAGCGGTCCTTCACGGCGCCGAAGATGGCGTCGATGGATTCCTGCTTGGCCATGTCGATGAACGAGCAGGTGTTGATGATGAGGACGTCCGCGAGCTCGGGGTCGGGAGTTAGGGACATGCCGGCTTGGGCGAGGTGGCCGATCATGACTTCCGAGTCGATGAGGTTCTTGGCGCAGCCGAGTGAGATGAGACCAACTGTTGTCATAAATTCTGAAATGCTGAAAAACTGAAATGCTGAGATAAGAGAAAGAGGCGAGCGAAGCAATTTCAGCTTCTCAGCATTTCAGCATCTCAGCTTTTACCTTAATACTGCGGCGGCAGGATGAGTTCGTCGCCGACCTGGGGCTTGACCGGGCCGAAGCCGGGCAGCGGGTTGGCGATGGCGCCCTCGGGGGTGATGTCGGAAACCTTGAGTTGGCCGAGGATGCCGGTCTTGCGGCGGATGGCGACGATGACGCCGGTTTGGATCTGCTCGGGCATCAACACCTCGAAGGTGACGAAGCCGCCGTATTGCGCGTCCTCGACGTATTCCTTGATGCGGCCGACGAGCAGGGCGTCGCTAATCATGCGGGCGCGGCGGAGCTCGCTGTCCTTGCCCTCGAGGCCGCGCTGGGCGAGCAGGCCTTCTTCATCCTGGGCGACTTTTTTGTCGCGGGCTTCGGCTTCCTTGCGGAGTTCCATTTCCTCGAGCGCGCGCTTGTTTTGCGCGAGCTGGAGCTTCATCGCCTCGAGTTCGGAGTTGGCGGGCGTCTGGACGGATTCGCTGCGGAGTTGTTGCAAGTCCCGCTGCATCTTGAGGTTGTCTTGCTCGGCGCGGAGTTCCTTCACTTGTTTTTGCAGGCGAGCGATTTCATCCGGCGGGGTGTTCTTCACCCCCTGATTCATGCCTTGCCAGGAGACGGCGAGCGCACCGAGCAGCAGCGCGATGGTCGCGCCAAGAAGAAGTTTCATCGTGTCCATGGGCGGGACGTTGGACGGGCGGGAAGCGGATGTCAACGCGGGGCGAGCGCGCCGGGATTCTTGCGCAGCCAAGCTTCGGCGGCAGCCGGGTCGTCCTTCTGCCAAGCGTCGAGAGTGCGGCGGTACATTTGATCGCGTTGGTTCTGGTCGCCGATCCGGGCGATCGCCGCGACGGCGGTGGCGGGGTCGTTGCCGAAGGAGTGCCAGACGAAATTCCGCACCAAGCGGTCGTTGACGTCGTTGGGATAGCGGTCCATCAGGGAGAACGCCTCCTTCGGGTTTTGCGCGGCGGCGCTGGTGATCATGCCGCGGAGGGCGTTGCTGCGGGCCTCACCGGCGGGAAGGGTGTTGAAGGAATTCCATGCGGCTTGTTCGTCTTTTTTCGACCACGCGCTGTAAATATCATCGATGCGACGCTCGGAGGCTTCGCCGGGATTGGCGAGGAGCCAGGAAACGGTGCCGGCCGGATCGGTGGCGGCGAGCTTTTCCGCAGCGCGCATCATGGCACCGTTGCGGAGGGAATCATCCGTGATGGCGGCGATCCAGGCGCGGGTGGCTTCGGTTCCTTGCTGGAGGAGATGCGGTAAAATGAAATCGAGTGCGTTGCCGCGCTCCACACTTTTGGGCATGGCGGCGAGGAGCACTGTGGCCCGGGCGGGATCGGATTCGGCGATGCCGCGGATGATTCCCGGCATATAGGGATTGGCTTCGTCACCTTGGTGATTCGCTTGCGCCCAGCGGATGGCGGCTTCCGGATCGGTCGAAGCCCATGAGGTGAGAATGGTGCCTGAGGCGAACCCGCCACGGGTGTTTTCCTTGGCATAAGCCAAGGCGGACAAGGGATCGGCCTGCGCCCATGCCGTCAGCAGCAGCGAATATTCGCCCATCCGCTCGTCGGTGAGGCCGAGACTGCGGAAATGGGCGACGGCTGCTTCGAAATCGCCGGGTCCGAGCTGGTCGATGTAAGCCAGCAAGGCGCGATTCCGGTCCAGCGGATTTTCCCCGCGCATGAGCGACTCTAGGCGCGCCAAGCGGTCTTGGGGCGCTGATTTCGCGTCACGCTCCGGGCGGGTGCTGCGTGAGGAACTGGTGGTTTCCGTTCCATTTCCTGAGGAATTCCGCGCTGCCGAGCGGGTTGACCGGGTTTCCGCCGGGCCATCTTGTGATTTCTCGGAGGAGGCCGGAGACGAGACGCGACCCGCCATGAAACCTCCAACTCCGATGAGAACGAGGGCGGCCAAGGCGGTGAGAGGTGTGAGTTTCATGAAATTTGAGCGACGGACATTCTTACATCACGATAACGATCCATGCTCCCGGTTTTTTCCAAAAACCGCCGGAGCCTCAACCCGCGAAGGCGTTCGCGGGCAGTCCATGGACCCCCAGCCCGCGGATCACGAACAAGCGCCCGGCGTGCTCCTCGACCACCGATTTGTGGACGCCGGTGGTCACGTAAAGATCCGCCAAATCCGGCCCGCCGAACGCGCAGGCGGTGGTTTCCAGGCACGGCAGCTCGACGCGCCGCAGCTCCGCGCCGGACTCCGGATCGAAGCAAACGACGCACGCGCCGTGGCAAAACGCGATCCATAAATTTCCGTCTGAATCGATGGCCATTCCGTCCGGCGAGGAGTCGAGATGCGCGGTGGAAACCACGCCGCGCAGGTTCCGCAGGTGGCCGTTCTCGTAGTCGAAGGCGAGCACCTCCCGGCGCGGCGTATCGATGTAAAAAACCGTTTTCCCGTCCGCCGACCAGGCGATGCCGTTGGAATTCGTGACCGGGCCGAAGGCTTCGTGGAGCGTGAGATCCGGGTCGAGCCGGTAGAGCCGGGCGTCGCCGGCTTTCTTCACCAGGCTGATGGTTCCGGCGAAAAACCGGCCGTCGGGCGAGCACTTGCCGTCGTTGAAACGGTTGTCCGGCTTGTCCGGTTCCGGGTCGGCGATCGGGGTGAGCAGGCCGCTTTCCTCATCGAGAAAAAACATCCCGTGATCGCCCGCGATGACCAGTCCGCCGCTCTCGCGAGGGACCACGGTGCCCACGCGTTGGCCGACGTCCCAGGATTTCCCGCTGCCGTCCGCCGGGTCGAAGCGATGGACGCGGTGGCCCTCGATATCGACAAAATAGAGCGCGTCATGCCACCAGACCGGGCCTTCGCCCCACTGGCTGCGGATGTTTCCGATCGGTTCGATGCTGACCATGACGGAACCTTAAAAGCCGGGGGAAACGCGCGCCATCGTAAAATCACCGATCCAAGGCTTTCATTTTATCTAACCCCTGACAAGATGTCACCCATGCGCAGCGAGGCTTCCAGCGATGTCTTCAAAGTTTGGCTCTACGCCGCGGCCGTGGTGCTGCTAGGCGCGTGGACCGCCCCGCTGCTTTACAACGCCGGCAAGGCCATCGCGGAAATCTGCGCCACCAAACAAACCAACGGCCCGCTGGAGTGGCTGGCGGGGATCTGCCAGAGGACGGGTTTTCCGGGGTTTTTCGAGGCAAGCCTGGCGGTTTTCGCGGTGGTTTTGTTCCTGCCGTTCATGCGATGGCTGCGCGGCGGACAGGCGGGGGCAGGCGGAAATCCGTGGTCGTTCCGCTTGCCGGAAAACGCCAGGGCGCGCACCGCCGGACAACGGCTGGCGAGCAATCCGCGCGGGACGCGGCAAGGGGTGACCGGGTTTTTGCTCGTCACCGCGCTGTTTCTCATGATCGCCGGGGTAATGGTTCTGGCAGGAGTTTTCGAGTGGAAAAGTCCGGGGGAAAGCGTGCCGAAGCTCGTGCTGCGGGCGTTCGCGGCCGCGCTCGGGCTGGCGGTCTTGCAGGAAATCCTGTTCCGCGGAATCGCGATGGGGATCTTCCTGCGGGCGATGCGGCCCGCGGCCGCGCTCGGCATGTCGGCGGTGCTTTTCGCGCTCGTCCATTTCCTCAATCCGCCGCCGGGCTTGCACGTGGCCGACCCGGACGCGGCGGGCGTTGGCTTCGAGTTGTTGCGGAAAATCGCCGGGCAGTTTTCCGAGCCGCGCGTCGTGCTGGGGACCTTCACCCCGCTGCTCGCGCTCGGCGGCGTGCTCGCCTACGCCCGCTGGCGGACCGCCTCGCTGTGCCTGCCCATCGGGCTTCATGCCGGCTGGATTTTCACGAACATGATCCTCGGCGGTGTGACCATGGCGGCGAGTCGCCCGGACTCGATCCTGTGGGTGATCTCAGGCGCGTCCCCCACGCAAGGCCTGGTTCCGCTCGCCGGCATCCTCATCGCCGGAGTCCTCTCCAGCTATCTGACAACGCCCGCCGATGACACCGACACCCCGGCTTGAAATCCGCGGCTGGCGGAAACTCGCGTCCCGCGCGCTGGACCTGCTCTATCCGCCGCTCTGCGCGGTGTGCCGGGAAAACCTATCTGAAGGGCGGGCCTTGTGCGATGCCTGCGACGCCGACTTGCCGCAACTCGTCGAGCCGTTTTGCAAAACCTGCGGCGAGCCGTTTCCGGGGGAAATCGAAGGCCCCTTCGCCTGCCCGAACTGCAGCAAACTGAAGTTCGCCTTCGAGTTCGCGCGGCCGGCGATGGTGCGCGACGAGCGCGTGCTGGAGATCATCCACCGCCTGAAATACGGCCGGGAACTCCATCTGGCCAAGGACCTCGGGCGTCTCGCCGCCGGGGCGTTCGCGGATCCCCGGCTGGCTCCGGCGCTCGCGGGAAACTGGCCGTTAGTGCCCGTGCCGCTGCATCGCAAGCGCCTGCAACACCGCCATTTCAACCAGGCCGAGGAAATCTCCCGGGTGCTATCCGCGCATACCGGCTTGCCCGTCATCGGCGCCCTGCGGCGGATCCGCGCCACCGAGCACCAGACCGCGCTCACCCGCTCGCAGCGACTGGAAAACCTCCGCGGGGCCTTCGTCATCACCGCCGCCGGACGCCGCCGGAGCGAGCAATCCCCGGCGGGCGCGGTGCTCGTCGATGACGTGCTCACCACCGGCTCGACTGTGGACGAATGCGCGAAAATCCTCCGCCGCGCGGGGTTTCAAAAAGTCTGCGCCGTCACCGTGATGCGGGGCTAACCTAGCGTCCGCGTCGTTTCAAAGCGCTTCAAGACAAAGTGGCAAATCACCGCGGTCAGCCCGAGCGCGAGCAGCGGCACAACCCCGGAACGCAGCGAGTCGCCCACGCCCCACGGCCGCAGCGGATGCGTGGGCACGGATTTATAAATCATGTTGAACGACTTGAACGCGAGGATCCAACCGGCGTGGAGACCGATTGAAAACCACAGCGCCCCGGTCCGCACGCGGGCAATCGCAAGTATCATCCCGATGACGAACAAGGTGGCGAAATCCGTGATGAAAAACCGCGGATCGGTGAAATGAAGCAGGATTTTCCCCAACAGCTCGAAGCCCGCCAGCGGCGCTCCGGGTGCGGCGATGACCGCCTCGGACGGCGGCCGCAGGAAGTGGACGAAGGCGAAAAAAAGCGAGGTGCCGAGACAGGCGGCGAGCGGTTTGGCGAATTTCAGCCAGAGACCTAGCAGGAGCCCGCGGAACAGCCATTCCTCCAACAGCGAAGCCCCGATCGCCGCGGGTAAAATCCCGCCCGCCAGCTTTCCAATGCCAGGCACTTTGTTCTCCGGGACGTATGCTCCCAACGTCTCCAGAACCGCGCCCGTCGCCCACAAGATGCCGCCCGCGATGACGCATCCCGCGGCGATCTGGATCACCATGGATTGCCAGGAAACCCGCCGCGCAGCCACTCCGCCCGCGCCTGTGCCGACCCGGATCCGGATCCGGCGGATCCTGCGAAATAAAAACGGCAGCAACGCCAGCCCGGAAATCACCAGCGCGCGGCTGAAATACCGGTCGAAATCCGCCCGGCGGCATGACTTTCCCAACCACTCGGCGAGCGCGTTCAAATCGCTAGCAGCGGAAACTCCCCCGAACCACTTTCCCACTTGGTAGAGCCACGGCGAAATCACCGCGGCCAGCAGGATCGCGGAGACGACCCACAGCACCGCCGCGCCGGCCTCGGATTGGAAAAAGCGTTTCAAGTGCGTTAATCTGGAAGGTTTCCATGCCGCTTGTCCAGAGGAGCATGAAAAAGCCGCCGGGAAAATCTCCCGGCGGCTTTTTTGAAATGAGATACGCGGGTTTCTCAGAGCGCGCGCAAGGTCGCCTTGATCGCATCGAAGTTTGGCATGTCGCCGGGATTTTCGAGCACCTCGGCGTATTGGACCACGCCGGATTTATCCACCACGAAGGCCGAACGCTTCGGCACGCCGCCCATGATCAGGTTCTTCGCGGGCAGGAATTGCTCGTAAGCCACGCCGTAAGCCCCGGTCACCTTGTGCTCGTAGTCGCTGAGCAGCGAGATCGTGATGCCTTCCTTTTGCGCCCAGGCTTCCTGTGCGAACGGATTGTCGCCGGAAATCCCGAGCACCTTTGCGTCGAGCGCGTCATACTCGGAAATCCCTTGGGAAATGCTGCAAAACTCCGCCGTGCAGCCGCCGGTGAAGGCCATCGGCACGAACAGCAGGACGATGTTGGATTTGCCGACAAGCTCGCTCAACGTGACCAGCTCCGGGCCGTTGGCGGTTTTGCTGACGAGGGTGAAATCTGGGGCTTGGTCGCCGACTTTGATGGACATGGTGGTTTGTTGGTTGTTTGAAGTTCGCCGGCATCCTAGAACGTGGCATCCGGATATGTCATACCAATTCTCACAATTTGGGCAACACCTCGGCTGCGGCAGCGGAATCGGCGAGCTGATGGACGACCTCGGCCACGCCCTCGCCAGCGGCGGCCCGGACCTGAAAATGCTCGGCGGCGGCCAACCCGCCCGCATTCCCGAGATCAACGCCGTCTGGCGGCGGCGGCTCCACGAACTGATGGAGGAAATGGGCGGCCTCGAGCGCGCGCTCACCACCTACGACCCGCCCGGCGGAAACCCGCATTTCATCCAAGCCATCGCCACGCTCTTCCGTGAGACCTTCGGCTGGGAGCTCGGCCCGGAAAACGTCGGCGTCACCAGCGGCGGCCAGACCGCCTTTTATTTTCTCTTCAACCTGCTCGCCGGACCGATGCCCGACGGCAGTCGCCGCAAAATTTTGCTCCCGCTCGTCCCGGAATACATCGGCTACGCGAACCAGGGTGCCAGCGGCGACTTGTTCCGCGCCGTCACCCCGCTGATTGAAAAAACCGGCCCGCACGAGTTCAAATACCGCGTCGATTTCGACCAGCTCGAAGTCACCCCCGACATCGCCGCGATCTGCGCCTCCCGCCCCACCAATCCCACCGGCAACGTCCTCACCGACGAGGAAATCGCCCGCCTCTCCGCCATCGCCAAGCAACACAACATCCCGCTCATCATCGACAACGCCTACGGCGCGCCCTTCCCCGGCATCATCTTCGCCGACGCCACGCCGTTCTGGGAGCCGCACGTGATTTTGACGCTCAGTCTCTCGAAACTCGGCCTGCCCGGCACCCGCACCGGCATCGTCATCGGCCCGCCGGAAATCATCCGCGCGCTCGGCTCGATGAGCGCCATCGCCGGCCTGTCGAATCCTAACATCGGCCAGCAAATCACCCTGCCGCTGATCAAATCCGGCGAGATCCTGCGCCTCAGCCGCGAGGTCGTCCGCCCGTTCTACCAGGAAAAATGCCGGCTCGCCCGCCAGGCCGCGATGGACGCGTTCGGCGACGACATCGACTGGTTCATGCACCGCAGCGAGGGCGCGCTGTTCCTCTGGTTCTGGTTCCCCGGCCTGCCGATCACCTCGCAGGAACTCTACGAACGCCTGAAAAAACGCGAGGTCCTCGTCATCCCCGGCCAGCATTTCTTCTTCGGCCACGAGGACGAAAACTGGCCGCACCGCCACGAATGCATCCGCGTGTCCTACGCGATGGACGAAACCGTCGTGAGAGACGGGCTAAAAATCATCGCCGAGGAAGTGCGCCGCCTGAAATAATGTGTCCCGACGGTCTCAGTCGGGAGCGAAGCCTCCGGATCCGGCTGAGACAGCCGGAATGCTTTCCGCATCAGGCCTGATGGGCGTGGAAATCAAGTTCATCGGCGGCGGATTCAATCCACCCGCTCTGGATTTGACGGGCCAGCGGCCGCGTGAAACCGGGTCGAAATCCCCTGCCCCGCCACGATTTCCGCCAGCCGCTCCGGGTGGCGACCGTGGGCGATGTGGGTCTCGATGCCCGCGGCCACGGCGAATTTCACCGCGGCGAGTTTCGACGCCATGCCGCCCATCGAGAAGCGGCCCTTGTCCTCGCGGACGTGGCGGAAAACATTGTCGATGTCGGTCACCTCGGGAATGAGCTCGTTGGTTTCCGGATCGAGCAGACCATCGACGCTGGTGAGTAGGATGATGCGCTTGGCTCCGGCGAGTTTCGCGACGCGGACGGAGAGCATGTCGTTGTCGCCGAATTTCAATTCCTCGACCGCGACCGAGTCGTTCTCGTTGATGATCGGCAAAATGCCCGGCTCGGATAGAAGTCGCTCGAGCGTGTCCGAGACGTAACCCGCGCGCTCCGGCGTGCCGAGGTCGCCCGCGGTGAGCAGCACTTGGGCGATGGTGATTTCGAAGTTTGCAAACAAGCTGCTGTAAGTCTGCATCAGCCTTGCCTGGCCGACCGCGGCGCAGGCCTGGCGGGTGGCGGTGTCCTGCGGATACTCGCTCAGGCCCAGTGCGGAAACGCCCGATCCGACCGCGCCCGACGAGACGAAAAGGCAGCGGTGGCCGGCGTTCACCAGTGCGGCGATGGCCGAAACGAGGTGCACAAGCGCGGCGCGGTCGAGCGTGCCGTCGTTCGCTTTCGTGAGGACACCGGTGCCGGCCTTGATGAGTGTGAGATCGGGAATCATGGGGAAATTTCGCCGTGAGGCGATGCCCGACATAGCCGCATTCATGCGCCCGCGCCAGTGCAAGCTCGCGAAAAATCAGCCCAGATAGCGATGGATTCCGGCCGCGGCCTTGCGACCATCGCGCACGGCATGCACGACCAAGCTCGGACCGCGCACCACATCGCCGCCGGCAAACACCCCCGGAATGTTGGTCCGCTGCTCGGCGTCCACCTTCGTCGCGCCCCAGTCGTTCACCTCGATTTGTGATAGATCGCTCTCCGCCGGGAACGGCACCGGATCGAAACCGTAGGCGATCATCACCAGGTCCGCCGGCAACGTGAATTCCGATCCGGGCACCGCGCGCGGTTTGCGGCGGCCCGAGGCATCCGGCTCGCCCAATTCCATGCGCATGCAATAGACGGCCGTCACCTCCCCGTTGGCGTTGCCTTCGAGCGAGATCGGGTTTGTCAGGAACATGAACCGGGCGCCCTCCTCCAAGGCGTTCGCGTATTCCTTCTTCGAACCGGGCATGTTAGCCAGGTCACGGCGATACGCGCAAACCGTGTCCGCCGCGCCACAGCGAACCGCCGTGCGCAGGCAGTCCATCGCCGAATCCCCGCCGCCCAGCACGACCACGCGCTTGCCTTTCACCTCGACGGGCGGCAGCCCCAGCGCGATGGGCGCGTTCTTCTGCGCGAGAAACGGCAGCCCTTGGATCACGCCCTTCAAGCCGCGCCCGCCACGTCCAGCGGCTTGGCCTGCAACGCGCCGATCCCAAGATAGACCGCCGAAAAATCCGCCTGGAGCTGCGTCAGCGTGACGTCTTTGCCCACCGTCACGCCCACTTTGAACTCCACGCCCTGCTGGCGCAAAATGTTCACCCGCCGCTCCACCACCTCCTTTTCCAGCTTGAACGCCGGAATGCCGAACAACAGCAGCCCGCCTGGCAACATCTGGCTTTCAAACACCGTCACCGCATATCCAAGTTGCGAGAGCTCGTCCGCACAAGCCATCCCGCCCGGCCCCGAGCCGACCACCGCCACGCGCTTCCCGTTAGGAGGCAGGCAGGCGACGCGGCCCTCGCCATGAGCCAGCGCGTATTCGTTGATGAATTTTTCGATCGCCCCGATGCAGACCGGCTCCTCCGGAGCGTGGATGACGCAGGCCCCCTCGCACAATCGCTCCTGCGGGCAAATGCGCGGGCAGATTTCCGGCATGTTGCTCGTTAGCCGCGAAATCCCGGCCGCCTCCAGATACCGGCCCTCCGCCGCGAGGCCGACCCATTCCGGAATGTGATTGTGCAACGGACACCCCGCGACGCACGCGGGCGCGGCGCACTGGACGCACCGTGCGGCCTGCTCGCGGATCGTCGCCTCATCGAAGAGCGAATAAATCTCGTGGAAATCAGTAATCCGTTCATCCGCAACGCGTTTGGGCTGTTCGGCGCGATCCACTTCGCGCCACGCATACCTTGCCTGGCCCGTGTGGTTGGGGTCGCGGCTTATGGACATGCGTGCCGTATAAGGTTTCCCGCCAGGTTGCGCAATCACTGAAATCGGAGTGGATGTTCATTCGCTCGGGAATTAAGGTCCGCCCGGAATGAACGCCACCACTGATTCAACCGATGCCGCCTTGTTGGGAGTTTTGCAGGAAACCGTGCCGTTTACCGCGCGGCCCTTCGCCGATCTCGGGAAACGCTGCGGTTTGTCAGAGGACGAGGTTCTGATACGGGTGAAAGCGCTCAAGGAAGCAAAAGTCATCCGCCAGATCAGCGCGATTTTCGACACGCGCAGCCTCGGCTACGCCTCCAGTCTGGTGGCCGCGAAGATCGCGCCGGAGAAGCTCGATGCCGCCGTCGCCGTGATCAACTCCCACCCCGGAGTCAGCCACAACTACCTGCGAAACCACGAGTTCAACCTCTGGTACACCATCGCCGTGCCGCCCACCAGCACGCTCGGCCTGGAAAAAACCGTGGACCTCCTCCACCGCCTATCAGGTGCGGAAAGCACCCGCCTGCTGCCCACACTCCGGCTTTTCAAAATCGGCGTGCGCTTCGACGTCGAGGGCGGCGCGAAACCCGGCGACCAATCCTCGCCCGCCTACACCGAGGCGAACCGCCGGGAAGCCGGGTCGCTCACCGCGAAGGAAATCGAATTCGTCCGCGTGATGCAGCGCGACCTTCCGATCACTCCCGAGCCATTCGTCGCGGTGGCGGACGAACTCGGAATTTCCTTCGAAGAAGCCGCGGCGATGCACCAGCGATTTCTAACCACCGGCCGGATGCGCCGCTTCGCCGCCGTGCTCCACCACCGCAAAGCCGGCTTCGGCGCCAACGCCATGGGCGTCTGGGCCGGCCCGCAGGATGATCCCGAAGCGCTCCGCAAACTCGGCGAAACCATGGCCGGCTTCAGCGCCGTGAGCCATTGCTATCAGCGTCCGAGCTATCCGGAGTGGCCCTACAACCTCTTCACCATGGTCCACGGCAAGAGCGAGGAGGAATGCGAGCAAACCCTACAAGCCATCGCCGAAGCCACCGGCATCAGCGACCGCCACGCGCTCTACTCGACCCGGGAATTCAAGAAAGTCCGCGTGAAATATTTCACCGACGAGGAGATGCGGTGGGAGGAAATGAACGCATAATCGTGGCGGCGATCACCGGTCGCCGCTTCATCCCCGCCGCACTCTTGCGCCGGCGTTCAAGCGTGATATTCCTGAATGCTCTTCACCGTGAAATCCTTGTCCTTCAGCGAGCGCATCGCCTTCACGGAGGCTTCGGCGGCGGAGAGGTTGGTTGCGTGGGAAATCTTTTGTGCGATCGCGGTGGAGCGGATCTGGACTTCGTCGGCGCGGGCTTCGTGGCCGGACGGGGTGTTGATGACGAAGTGGATCTCGCGGTTCTTCATCATGTCGATGACGTTCGGGCGGGCCTGCTCCGCGAGCTTGAAAAGGCGGGTGCTCGGGATGCCTTCGGCGATGAGGCGGGCGTGGGTGCCGCCGGTGCTGAAGATTTTGAAACCTAACTCCACGAGGTCGCGGGCGACTTGCACGGCGCGGTTCTTGTCGAGATCGGCGACGGAGAGGAAGACGTTGCCCTCGGTGGGCAGCGGGTTGAAGGCGCTGATCTGCGACTTCGCGTAGGCCATGCCCCAGTCGGCGTCGATGCCCATGACCTCGCCGGTGGACTTCATTTCCGGGCCGAGCACGATGTCGATGCCGGGGAAACGGTTCCACGGGAAGACGGCTTCCTTCACCGAGAAATGCGGCGGAACGATGGTCTGGGTGTAGCCGAGATCTGCTAGTTTCTCGCCGACCATGACTTTCGCCGCCAGCTTGGCGAGGGAAACGCCGGTGGCCTTGCTCACAAACGGCACGGTCCGGGAGGCGCGCGGATTGACCTCGATGACGTAGAGTTGCTCGTCCTTCACGGCGAACTGGATGTTCATCAGGCCGCGGACCTTGAGCTCGCGGGCGAGCTCGATGGCGGCGCGGGTGATTTCCGCCTTGATCGATTCTGATAGCGAGAACGACGGGATCACGCAGGCGGAGTCGCCGGAGTGGATGCCGGCCTGCTCGATGTGCTCCATGATCGCGCCGACCACGGAGGTTTCTCCATCGGAAATGCAGTCGACGTCCACTTCGGTGGCGTTGTCGAGGAAACGGTCGACGAGCACGGGGCGCTCGGGCGAGGCGATGACGGCTTCGCGCATGTAGCGGGTGAGCTCCGTGTCGCAGTAAACGATCATCATGCCGCGGCCGCCGAGCACGAAGGACGGGCGGACGAGCACCGGGTAGCCGATGCGGTTGGCGATGACGATGGCTTCAGCCTCGTTAGTGGCGGTGCCGGCTTCGGCTTGCTTGAGGTTGAGCTTGTCGAGCAGGGCGGAGAAGAACTTCCGGTCTTCCGCCTGTTCGATGGATTTCGGCGAGGTGCCGATGATCGGGACGCCGTGGCGCTCGAGGTCGGCGGCAAGGTTGAGCGGGGTTTGGCCGCCGAACTGGACGATGACGCCGAAGGGTTTTTCCTGGTCGCAGATGTTGAGCACGTCCTCTAACGTGAGCGGCTCGAAGAAGAGCTTGTCCGAGGTGTCGTAGTCGGTCGAGACGGTCTCGGGGTTCGAGTTGACCATGATGGTCTCGTAGCCGAGCTCCTTGAGAGCGAAGGCGGCGTGGACGCAGCAGTAGTCGAACTCGATGCCCTGGCCGATCCGGTTAGGACCGCCGCCGAGGATGATGATTTTCTTTTTGTCCGACTGGCGGGCTTCGTTCTCGTCGCCGTAGGAGGAGTAGAAATACGGCGTGTAAGCCTCGAACTCGGCGGCGCAGGTATCGACGAGGCGGTAGCCGGGGACGATGCCTTTCGCTTTGCGCTCGGCGCGGACCTCGTCTTCGGTGGTGCCCTTGGCCATGGCGATCTGGCGGTCGGAGAAACCGAGTTTTTTCGCGCGCTTCAGGTCGAGTTCGGCGAGCTGCATGCCTTCCTCGGCGATCTGTTGGAGGTGGCGGAGGAACCACGGGTCGATGGCGGTGGCGTCGAAGATTTCCTCCAGCGTCCAGCCGTTGACGAAGGCGGTTTGCAGCCAGAAAATGCGCTCGGCATTGGGGATCTGCAGTTTGCGGGCGATTTCGTCGCGGGTCGGGTTTTGCGGGTCCTTCTTGTCGAAGCCGAAGCCCCAACGGCCGGTCTCGAGCGAGCGCAGGCATTTCTGCATGGACTCCTTGAACGTGCGGCCGATCGACATCGCCTCGCCGACGGATTTCATCGAGGTGGTGAGAACCGGGTTCGCGGTCGGGAATTTCTCGAAGGTGAACCGCGGGATTTTGGTGACCACGTAGTCGATGGTCGGCTCGAACGAGGCGGGCGTGACGCGGGTGATGTCGTTGGGCAGTTCGTCGAGCGTGTAGCCGACGGCGAGTTTGGCGGCGATCTTGGCGATCGGGAAACCGGTGGCTTTCGAGGCGAGCGCGGAGCTGCGGGAAACCCGCGGGTTCATCTCGATGACGATCATCCGGCCGGTTTTCGGGCAGGTGGCGAACTGGATGTTCGAGCCGCCGGTCTCCACGCCGATCTCGCGGATGACGGCGAACGACGCGTCGCGCATGATCTGGTATTCGCGGTCGGTGAGCGTCTGGATCGGCGCGACGGTGATGGAATCGCCGGTGTGGACGCCGCAGGGGTCGAGGTTTTCGATGGAGCAAATGACCACGCAGTTGTCGGCGCAGTCACGCATGACTTCCATTTCGAACTCTTTCCAGCCGAGCAGGGATTCGTCGATGAGGACTTCGGAAACCGGCGAAAGATCGAGCCCGCGGTGGATGATTTCCTCAAACTCCTCGCGGTTGTAGGCGATGCCGCCGCCCTGGCCACCAAGCGTGAAGGCCGGGCGGATGATGAGCGGAAAGGTGCCGATTTCCTCGGCCACCTTCTTCGCTTCTTCCATCGTGTGGGCGATGCCGGAGCGCGGCATGTCGAGGCCGATCCGGATCATCGCCTCTTTGAAAAGCTGGCGGTCCTCGCCCATGTCGATGGCCTCGGCCTTGGCTCCGATCATGCGGACGCCGTGTTTGTCGAGCGTGCCGGACTTGAAGAGCGACATCGAGGTGTTGAGCGCCGTCTGGCCGCCAAGCGTCGGGAGCAGGGCGTCGGGCTTCTCACGGATGATGATTTTTTCCACCACCTCCGGCGTGATCGGTTCGATGTAAGTGCGGTGCGCGAATTCCGGATCGGTCATGATCGTCGCCGGGTTCGAGTTCACGAGGATGACTTCGTAGCCTTCTTCCTTCAGCGCCTTGCACGCCTGGACGCCGGAATAGTCGAATTCACAGCCTTGGCCGATGACGATGGGGCCGGAGCCGATGACGAGAATTTTCCGGATCGAGGTGTCTTTGGGCATGGTCGTGGGAAGGTGGGGAAATAACCGCCGGGCGGCTAAATTTCGAGGTGTGTGGCAGGGATCATCCGGCTTGTAAAGAGCGGGATGCGCGGAAGATGGAGGATCCCGGTCTCAGGTCAAATCCCCATGGGCCCCGGCGGCAAAACAAGACCGGGAGGCGATTCCTAACCTCCGACCGGCTTCATTCCAGGGACCGCGGGCCGCCAATCCTTGGTCATCCGCTTGAGGCCGCGGAGGATTTCGTCCACTTTCTGCTCCACTTGGGCTTGGCTCCAAAGGCCTTGGAATTCGAACACCTTTTCCTTGCCGGAGATGATGATCACATGCGGCGGCTTGGTCACTCCATGGGCTTTCGCGATCTCGGGATGAGCCTTGAAATCAACCCGGCTGATGATCACCAGCTTGCCGTATTTCTTCTGCACCTTGTTCAAAATATCGGCGAGCTGCTCGCTGGCCGGATCGCCGGGCAGATGGTGATGGATGATGGCGAGACGCCGGATCTTACCTAGCATTGGCATCCGGCGCGTCCCAGGCACCGCAGCTCCCGTCATCCCGCCCTATCCAGTGCGGGTCAGCTGCTCGCGCCTCTTTCAGATGAAATAGCTCTGCAGCGGAAATGCCCCGGCTGCGATTGATCCTTGGCATTCCCCGGTTCTGAAACAATCCTCGGCTTTCGAAACCTTTGACCCTCATGAAAACACTCACCCGAATCGCCCCCATCGCCGCCCTCGTTTGCAGTGCCGCCAGCTTCGCCGCGGAAGCTCCCGTCATGCGCCCTCTCTTCAACGGCAAGGACCTGAGCGGCTGGATCGGCGGCGGATACATCGTCGAGGACGGCGCAATCGTCTGCACTCCCGCGGGGAAAAACCTGATGACCGAGCAGACGTTTTCCAACTACGTCCTCGACTTCGATTTCAAGCTGCCACCCGGCGGCAACAACGGACTCGGCATTCACTATCCGGGAACCGGCGACGGCGCCTACACCGGGATGGAACTCCAGATCCTCGACAACACCGCCGAGAAATACAAGGACCTCAAGGAATACCAGTTCCACGGCTCGCTCTACACGCTGGCCCCGGCGAAAAAAACCGGACTCAAGCCCGTGGGCGAATGGAACCACGAGCGGGTAAGCGTGTTAGGCCCGGCCGTGACCGTCGAGCTCAACGGCGAAACCATCCTCAGCGTGAATCTCGACGAGCTGGCGGCCAGCCACCCGGATCACCAGGGCGTGAAGCGCCGCGCGGGCCACATCGCCTGGCTCGGCCATGGCGACCGCGTCGCGTTCCGCAACATCGAGATCGCAGAAGTCCCGCCAGCCGCTAACACCGAAGGCGTGATGGCCGCCGGGTTCACCCGGCTTTTCAACGGCAAGAACCTCGACGGCTGGAAGCACGGCAACAGCCCGGAATGGACCGTCGTCAACGGCATTCTCAAGCACAGCGGCCGCCGCGGCGAGCCCGCGGATCTCTGGACCGAAAAGGAATACGGCGACTGCACCCTCGTCTTCGATTGGCGCTGGAGCGGCCGCGGGCCGATGAAATCCCAGCCCACCGTGATGCCAGACGGTTCACATAACGGAAAGAGCGAGATCGAGGAGTTAGACAGCGGCATCTACCTACGCGGCAGCACCAAGAGCCAGGTGAATTTGTGGAACTGGACCGTCGGCTCCGGCGAGGTTTACGGCTACCGCACCGATCCAAAGATGTCCGCCGAGGTCAAAGCCGGCGTGACTCCCAAAACCAAAGCGGACCGCCCGCTCGGCGAGTGGAACCGCACGATGATCACTCTCAAGGGCGACCGCCTCAGCGTCTCGCTCAACGGCCGCGTGGTCATCGACAACGCGCAACTCCCCGGCGTCCCGGCCAAGGGTCCGATCGGTCTCCAGCACCACGGCTCCGCGATTGATTTCGCGAATTTCTGGATCAAGGAGCAGTGAATTGACCGCGTCACCATGCGCTACCGGGAAGCTATCGACTGGTTGTTTGCCACCCAGATGTTTGGATTCAAGCTGGGGCTCGAAGGGCCGCGCCAGTTGCTCAAGGAGTTCCTCGCCTATCCGGCGCACGGGGTGAAAGTCATCCACGTTGCCGGGACCAACGGCAAGGGCAGCACCTGCGCGATGATCGACAGTATCGCCCGCGCCTGCGGTCGGCGCTGCGGGCTTTTCACCTCGCCGCACCTCATCGACTACCGCGAGCGGATCAAGGTGAACGGCGAGGAAATCCCGGAAGACGCCTGCGCCGCGATGCTCACCGAGCTTCGCGCCTTGTGCGAACGGATGGAAACGCATCCGACGTTTTTTGAAATCACGCTGGCCTTGGCGATGCGTTGGTTCCGGCTCCGCGAGTGCGAGATCATCGTGCTCGAAACCGGCATGGGCGGACGGCTCGACGCGACCACCGCGGTGCCGGCGGATGTCTGCGTGATCACCCCGGTCGGCATGGATCACATGCAGCATCTGGGAAATTCCATCGAGGAAATCGCCGCGGAAAAGGCCGGGATTTTCGTGAGCGGGAAACCGGCGATTTCCGCCCCCCAGGCTGCCGCCGTGCGCCGGGTGCTGGAGGAGGAGGCGAATGAAAAGCGCTCCCCGCTGGAGTTCGTGGAGGAACCGCTGCTAGGCTATCCGATGGCGCTGGCGGGCGAGCACCAGGCATGGAACGCCGCGCTCGCGGTGGCCGCGCTGCATCGCCTGGGCATCCCTCTCAGCTCCGACAGCGTCGGCTACGGCCTCCGC